>DATIFD010000403.1:0-7644 GCA_035455385.1 Burkholderiaceae bacterium | reverse complement strand
AGCCAATCGAAGCCGGCTTCGGCCGCGTAGCGCGCGGCACGCACGAAATCGGCGCTGACGCGATCCATGTCGGCGCGGTCCATCGCCTTCGGGATCACACCGTCTTCGTCGAGGTAGGGCACCGCCGACGCCGCGATCAGTGGCCAGTTGCCGCTGGTCAGCGGGTGGTCGGCGCCGGCGCCGACCCACGGCTCGTTGGTCGAGCCCTTGGGTCCGGCGTGGCCGATCTGCATCGCGATCTTGGCGTCCGTCTCGCGGTGCACGAAGTCGACGATGCGCTTCCATGCGCGCGCCTGCGCCTCGTTCCACAGACCCGGACAGCCGGGCGTGATGCGCGCATCGGGCGACGGGCAGGTCATCTCGGCCACCACCATGCCGGCGCCGCCGAGCGCACGCGAGCCCAGGTGCACGAGATGGAACTCGTCGGGCAGGCCGTCGACGCAGCAGTATTGCGCCATCGGCGACACGACGACGCGATTCTTCAGCGTGATCGAACGCACCGTAAACGGCGTGAACATCGGCGGTACCGCGATCGGCGCATTCATCCCGGCGCGGACATCGAACCAACGTTCGAAGCCCTCTAGCCATCCCTTGTCGCGCAGCCGCAGGTTCTCGTGGCTGATGCGCTGGCTGCGTGTCAGCATCGAATACATGAACTGCTCGGGCTCGAGCTGGTCGCAGTAGCGCTCGCCGCAGACCTCGAACCACTCCATCGCGTTCCAGGCCGCGTTCTGCAGCCGCACGACGTCGACCGCACGCGCCGCCTGATAGCGCTGCAGCACCTGCGGGATGTGCTCGACCGTGTCGCCGTGCTGTTTGAATTGAGAGGTCAGCTCGATTGCGTCTTCGAGCGCGAGCTTGGTGCCAGAGCCGATCGCGAAGTGGGCGGTGTGGACCGCGTCGCCCATCAGCACCACGTGGCTGCGGCCGTTGAAATGCGACCACTGCTCGCACTTGACGCGCTGAAAGTTCAGCCAGGCCGAGCCGCGCAGGTGCCGCGCGTTGGTCATCAGCCTCTCGCCGCGCAGGTTGCCGGCGAACAGGCGCTCGCAGAACGCAATGGATTGTTCCTGGTCGGCGCGATCGAGGCCATGAGCCTTCCACACGTGCTCGGGGCACTCGACGATGAAAGTCGACGTCGTGTCGTCGAACTTGTAGATGTGGGCCTGGAACCAGCCGTGCTCGCTCTTCTCGAACAGGAAGGTGAACGCGTCGTAGAGCTTGTTCGTGCCGAGCCAGATGAAGCGGTTGGGGCGCGTGACGATGTCGGGCTTGAATACTTCCGCATAGCGCGCGCGGAGCTTTGAGTTGATGCCGTCGCTGGCGATGATCAGGTCGGCGTCGGGAAAGTCGGTGTCGGCGTTGACGTCGGTCTCGAACACCAGCTCGACGCCGAGCTCCTCGCAGCGTGCCTGCAGGATGTTGAGCAGCTTCTTGCGCCCGATGCCGACGAAGCCGTGGCCGCTGGAGCGGATGACGCGCCCCTTGAAGTGCAGCTCGATGTCGTCCCAGTGGTTGAACGCCTGCTGGATCGCGTCGGCGGTCGGTGCGTCCCACGCGCGCATGTTGTCCATCGTCGCGTCGGAAAACACCACGCCCCAGCCGAACGTGTCGTACGGCCGGTTGCGTTCGACCACGGTGATCCGGTGCTGTGGCGACAGCTGCTTCATCAGCAGCGCGAAGTACAGACCGGCGGGGCCGCCGCCGATGCAGACGATGTCCATGGCCGAACTCCCGTCCGACACGTCAGGCGCGTGCTGCCCGATCCGATCGGTGCGAGATAGTTTAACTGTGAACTATCAAACTGCAAAGGATTCGGCGGGTCGCAGCGCTGCGAGCGGCGCGGTCATCGGCGCGCCGCGGGACTAGAACAGCGTGTCTTGCGCCGGCATCGGCTCGCTCATCGTCCAGGCCAGCCAGCGCCACGCGCTGGGGTTGTGCTGCATGATCCCGCGCCAGCCCTCGCGCTGCGCGCGCAGGAAGTTGCGGTGCTTGTCGCGCTCCTTGAGGCCGAACACGTCGTGGACGGCGTGCGTGATCTCGTGCACCGCCACCACCGGCAGGTTGCGGCCGTGCAGACCCTGGTACAGCTGAACCTCCCGCCGTTCCTGGTCGTACCAGCCGAAGGCGTTGCCGGTCTCGGACTTGGAGATCAGGCGCACCGTCACCGGGTGGCCTCCGACCAGAATGCGCTTCGGGATCGCCGGTGCCCGCGTCAGGCAGCGTCGCACCACGCGGTCGTAGCGCGGGTTGCCCGGCAGGTACTCGCTCAGCAGCAGGTTGAACCACAGCCAGGCCCGCGGGTTGCGCTGCGCGAACTCCACCAAGCCGGTGGCGAAGCTGTGCGTGTAGGCCTCCTCGACGCAGCCTTGCTGGCAGCCGCGGCTGACATGGCACAGGCGGATCAGACAATCCAGCAGCGCATCGAGCAGCCGCAGCCCGCTCAGATCCTGGCGCAATTCGATGCGATGGGCCTCCAGGTTGACACAAGCCAGTCGCCTGCGATCCAGCATCGTGTCGCTGGGCCGCAGTTCGATGTCAAGCCGATAGGGTCCGAGTTCGACGGCAAACGGCAGCCGGGCGGCCCAGTCGCGCCCGTTGGCCAGGCGCAGCGGGATGACGGCAGCCGAAGAAAAGGGGGGCACGGCAGTCTCGCGGAAGCAACTCGATGGAACATCCGGATCTCACGGCCCGGTTGCCCGCATTGTGCGGCCGGTGCGTTAGCCGACCGGGCGGCAAGGCATTCTCGGGGCTCGCGTCGGAAGCTGGACAGGCATCCAGACCTTTGCGTAAGCCATTGTCGGGAAAGGACACTTCAACTGCCCGGGCATCGGGTTTACGCTGCAGCCTCCAGATTAGGGGGCTGTACCCAGCCCCAACCTGCATACGCCCATGGGTCAACGCAGCAGCAAACCTCCCAAACCTCGCGGCGCCGCCAAGGTCATCGAAGAAGGCTTCGATGGCGACCTGGGGCCGATCCATGAACGCCCCGACGGCTACTACTGGACCACCCCCGACGGTCACCGCGAATTCGGGCCGTTCGCGTCGTATGAGCTTGCCCGGCTTGACCGCGACAGTCTGGACGATGTGGCGCCGGAGCCCGGTGAAACGCTGGACGAGGCCGAGGACGAACTCGGCATCGGCAAGTGGATCGACCCCGAGACCGGTGAACCGGCCGAAGGTGCTTCGCCGCCCCACCTGGACGACGACTGGCGCTGAGGGTTCGGTCTGTTGGTGGAGACGAGGAGGATCGAACTCCCGACCTTCGCATTGCGAACGCGACGCTCTCCCAGCTGAGCTACGTCCCCGAAAAGAGGCGCGATTCTATCAGCATCACCTCTACGGATTCGACGCCGCGCGGGCGTCGGTTAATCTGTGCGCCCCGACGGAAGGTCCCGGCGGGATCTGGAGGAACCGCATGCCGCTCGACGATCCAGCATGGCTTGATGCGCAGTACAACAACCGTGCCCGCGTGCCAGAACATGCCCGGCACCTCGCGCGCTGGGCCGAGTCGTCCGCTCTCGCGCGGTCACGGCTGAAGGGGCAGTTCGACGTGCGCTACGGCGACGACGCCAGCGAGACGCTGGATGTCTTCATGGCCAAGCAGCCGGGGTCGCCGGTGCTGGTATTCATTCACGGAGGCTACTGGCGCTCGCTCGACAAGTCCGACGTGTCGTTCGTGGCGCCGGCGTTCGTCGAGGCGGGTGCCTGCTTGGTGGTGCCCAACTATGCGCTGTGCCCGACAGTGACCATCGAGACCATCGCGCTGCAGCTGACGCGCGCGCTGGCGTGGACCTGGCGCCATGCCGCCGAGCACGGTGGTGACCCGCAGCGCATCGCGGTGATCGGACACTCGGCTGGCGGTCATCTGGCGGCGATGATGCTCAGCTGCCGCTGGAAAGAGGTTGCCGACGACCTGCCGCCGCGCCTGGTGCCCGCGGCGATGTCGATCTCCGGGCTCTACGACCTCGAGCCGATCCGCCTGACGCCGTTTCTGCGGGCCGATCTGAAACTGACGCCGCAATCGGTCAAGCGGCTGAGCCCGGCGTTCTTTCCGCGACCGCGCGGCGTGCTGTATGCGGTGGCCGGGCTGAGCGAGAGCGACGAGTTTCTCCGCCAGAACCAGCTCATCCGCGACCAGTGGGGCCCCACCAGCGTGCCGGTGTGCGAGACGATCGTCGGGCGCGACCATTTCACCGTGCTGCACGACCTGGCCGACCCGGCCAGCCGGTTGCACGAGCTGGCGCTGCGGCTGCTGGGTCTGCGTTGAGCCGGGTCAACCCATTGCATTTCTCCATGCAGAGGATTGAGTCTTTGTATGGTCGCGGGCTCTGCACTTTGTTAGCGTACGCAGGTCCGGCACGCAGTGCCGGGAGAGAAACTGGTTTGTCTTGACGAAGGAGCGTGACATGGCAGCACTGAAGGGATCCAAGACCGAGCAGAACCTGAAGGACGCCTTCGCCGGCGAGTCGCAGGCCAATCGCCGCTACCTGTATTTCGCCAACAAGGCCGACGTCGAAGGCCAGAACGATGTGGCCGCGCTGTTCCGCTCCACCGCCGAAGGCGAGACGGGCCACGCGCACGGGCACCTCGAGTTCCTGGAGCAGGTGGGCGACCCCGCCACCGGGCTGCCGATCGGCCCCACGCGCGCCAACCTGAAGGCAGCGGTGGCCGGCGAGACGCATGAGTACACCGACATGTACCCGGGAATGGCCAAGACCGCGCGCGGCGAAGGCTTCGACGAGATCGCCGACTGGTTCGAGACGCTGGCCAAGGCCGAGCGCTCGCACGCCAACCGCTACCAGAAGGCGCTGGATCAGCTGGTCGACTGAGCCCACCGAACGACGATGGTGAACAGGGGGCTTGAGCGGCCCCTTGTTCGTTGATGGCGAGACGTCATGAGTTTTCGCGAAGGCAACCTCGAGGCGCCCACGCGCCACGCGATCGACTGGAAGAGCCCCGAGTTCAACGACGAAGCCGCGTGCTTCAAGGAACTCGAGCGCGTGTTCGACATCTGCCACGGCTGCCGCCGCTGCGTCAGCCTGTGCCAGAGCTTTCCGACGCTGTTCGACCTGGTCGATGCCACCGACGATGGCGAGGTGCACGGCGTCAAGAAAGAGGCGTACTGGAGCGTGGTCGACCAGTGCTACCTGTGCGACCTGTGCTACATGACCAAGTGCCCCTACGTGCCGCCGCACGCGTGGAACCTCGACTTCCCGCATCTCATGCTGCGCGCCAAGGCGATCAAGTTCAACAAGGGGCAAGTGAAGGCGGGCGAGAGGTTCCTGGCGTCGACCGACCTGCACGGCAGTTTTGCCGGCATCCCGATCGTCGTGCAGGCCGTCAACGCGGTCAACAGGACGAAGTTCGCGCGCCGGCAGATGGACAAGATGCTCGGCGTACACCCGGATGCCTGGATGCCCGAGCTGGCGACCCGCCGCTTCCGCTGGAGTGCGCCGAAGAAGGGGCACGCCACCGAGGTGAAGGATGGCCAGCGCACACCGGGCAAGGTGGCGATCTTCGCCACCTGCTTCGTCAACTACAACGAGCCGGGCATCGGGCACGACCTGCTGAAGGTGCTCGAGCACAACGCGATCCCGTACGTCATCGTCGACAAGGAATCGTGCTGCGGCATGCCGAAGTTCGAGCTCGGTGACCTGTTGGCGGTGGAGCGGCACAAGAACGCCAACATCCCCGTGCTGGCGCGCTATGCGAAGGACGGCTACGCGATCCTCAGCGCAGTGCCGAGCTGCACGCTGATGTTCAAGCAGGAGCTGCCGTTGATGTTCCCCGACGAGCCCGACGTGCAGCTCGTCAAGGACGCGATGTGGGACCCGTTCGAGTACCTGGTGGCGCGCCACAAGGACGGGCTGCTCAGCACCGATTTCAAGCGTGACCTCGGCAAGGTCAGCTACCACATCCCGTGCCACGGCCGCGTGCAGAACGTCGGCCGCAAGACCGAGGAGATGTTCAAGCTGATCGGGCAGACGGTGAACGTGCAGCTCAACACCGTCGAGCGCTGCTCGGGGCATGCCGGGACCTATGGCGTCAAGACACCGACCCACCCGGTGGCGATGAAGATCGGCCGGCCGGTTTTCAAGGCGATGGCCGGCAACGAGCCGGACGTCGTCAGCAGCGACTGCGCGCTCGCCGGCCACCACATCGCGCAGGGCATGGCGCAAGCGGGCACGCCGGCCAAGGCGCTGCAGCACCCGCTGAGTCTGCTGCGGCTCGCCTACGGATTGGAGTGACGCGACATCATGGAAGCACCCATCACCGCCGACAGTCTGATGACCCTCGAGGCGTACTCGAAGGCGCGCAAGGACATCAAGGCGCAGATCATTCCGCACCGCAGGCTGCGCAGCGTCGCCCTGGGCGAGCACATCACGGTGCAGTTCGAAGACGAGAAGACCATCCGCTACCAGATCCAGGAGATGCTGCGCATCGAGAAGATTTTCGAGGCCGACGGCATCGCCCACGAGATCGAGGCCTACGCGCCGCTGGTGCCCGACGGCACCAACTGGAAGGCGACGATGCTGATCGAATATCCCGATGCGCACGAGCGCAAGCGCGAGTTGGCGCGGCTGATCGGCGTCGAGGATCGACTGTTCGTCGAGGTCGAGGGTCACGTCCGGGTCTACGCGATTGCCGACGAAGACCTCGAGCGCGAGAACGACGAGAAGACTTCGTCGGTGCACTTCGTGCGCTTCGAGCTGCCGGCCGCGGCCCGAGCGGCGGTGCGCGCCGGCGCTGCGGTGCGCCTGGGCTGCGATCACCCGAACTATCCGGCCCACGTGTCGATCTCGCCGGAGACCCTGGCCAGCCTGGCCGGCGACCTGCGCTGATCGGACGCCGAGCAAGCAGAAGAAAAGGAACGGGCCGGCGCGTCACCGCACCGGCCCGATCGGGCGGAGGATCAGGCTGCGACCGTCATCACCTGCGCCGCGGCGCTGACCACGGCCGCAATGCGACCGATGTCGCGCAACTGCTGCGTCGTCCAGCCTTCCTTCTTCAGCAGGTCGTGGTGCGACTTGATGCAAAAGTGGCACTTGCCGACGATCGAGGCGGCCAGTGCGTAGGCCTCGAACTTCACGCGCGGCACGCCACCGTGGTTGGCGTAGGCGTTCATACGCAACTCCGGCCGCATCGTCCTGAGCTCGTCGTCGTCGGCCATCTCGACGAACGGGTACCAGACGTTGTTCATGCCCATCAGCGCCGCCGCGGTCAGGGCCGCCTTGGCCTCCGCCTCGGGTGTGGCGGACTTGAACGCCTGCACCAGCTCGGCGCTGCGCGCGGCGAACGCAGCGGCGATCGCCACGCCGAGAGCGTCCTCCGGCGCGAGGCTCGAGCGCGCGATCACGGAATCGAGGTTCAGCCGGATGTCCTTGGCGGTGTCGGGCAACCGCTGCAGGATTGGGGTCAAGAATTCCATTGCCAATCCCCGGTTACAGCGTGCTGCCGCCGACAGCGCGGTTGCACGGGCACAGCTCGTCGGTCTGCAGGCCGTCGAGGATGCGAAGCGCCTCCTCCGGACTGCGGCCGACGTTCAGGTTGTTCACCGTCACGTGCTGGATCACGTTGTCGGGATCGACGATGAAGGTCGCGCGCAGCGGCACGCCTTCCTTGGCGTCGCGCACGCCAAGC
>DATIFD010000402.1:0-2011 GCA_035455385.1 Burkholderiaceae bacterium | reverse complement strand
CAAGCCGGTGGTCGAGCCGCCGCCAGCGCCACCGGAGCCGCCGGCGGCAGGTGCTGCGGGAGCGAAGCCATGAGCGCCGCACGGCCGCCCCGAAGGCGCTCGTTCCCCCTCCTGGGGAAGGGCGCACAGCGCCCATGGGGGCTCACATGAACTTCGGCACCATCACGCTGGGTCACTACCTGTCGCTCGGCGGCCTGCTGTTCGCTCTGTCGGTCATCGGCATCTACCTGAACCGCCACAACCTGATCGTGCTGCTGATGGCGATCGAGCTGATGCTGCTGGCCGTCAACCTCAACTTCGTGGCCTTCTCGCACTACCTCGGCGACATGCAAGGCCAGGTGTTCGTCTTCTTCATCCTCACGGTGGCGGCCGCCGAATCGGCGATCGGCCTGGCGATTCTGGTGGTGCTGTTCCGCAACCGTTCGACGATCGATGTCGAGGATCTCGACGCACTCAAAGGGTGAGCATGGACGCGAGACTTCATCCGCGTGAAGGCCAACGCCCGGCGAGCGGGCGGTGCCTCGAGCGGCGCCCTGGGAACTGACATGTCGGCAACCATCTCGCCCAACCTCTTGCTGGTGGCCGCGCTCGCGCCGCTGGCCGGCGCCGTGATTGCCGGTCTCGGCGGCAGCGTGGTCGGCCGCAAGGGTTCGCACCGCGTCACCATCCTCGGCGTGCTGGTGTCGTTCATCGCGTCGGCCATCGTGCTGAAGCAGGTCGTCGTCGACGGCGCCGGCTTCAACGCCACGGTCTACGAATGGATGGTGGTCGGCGGCCTGAAGATGGAGATCGGCTTTCTCGTCGACGGCCTCACCGCGATGATGATGGCGGTGGTCAGCTTCGTGTCGCTGATGGTGCACATCTACACCATCGGCTACATGGAGGACGACCCGGGCTACCAGCGCTTCTTCGCCTACATCAGCCTGTTCACCTTCTCGATGCTGATGCTCGTGATGAGCAACAACTTCCTGCAGCTGTTCTTCGGCTGGGAGGCGGTGGGCCTGGTGAGCTACCTGCTGATCGGCTTCTGGTACACCAAGCCGAGCGCGATCTTCGCCAGCCTGAAGGCGTTCCTGGTCAACCGCGTCGGCGACTTCGGCTTCATCCTCGGCATCGGCCTCATCGCCACCTACGCCGGCACGCTCAACTACGCCGATGCGTTCGCCAAGGGCAGCGAGCTGACGAAGCTGCTGTTCCCGGGCACCGAGTGGATGCTGGTCACCGTGATCTGCATCTGCCTGTTCATCGGCGCGATGGGCAAGAGCGCGCAGTTTCCGCTGCACGTGTGGCTGCCCGACTCGATGGAAGGCCCGACGCCGATCTCGGCATTGATCCATGCCGCCACGATGGTCACCGCCGGCATCTTCATGGTCGCGCGCATGAGTCCGCTGTTCGAGCTGTCGGACACGGCGTTGAGCGTCGTGATGGTCATCGGCGCGATCACCGCGCTGTTCATGGGCTTCCTCGGCGTCATCCAGAACGACATCAAGCGCGTCGTCGCGTATTCGACGCTGAGCCAGCTCGGCTACATGACGGTGGCGCTCGGCGCGTCGGCGTATTCGGTGGCGGTGTTCCACCTGATGACCCATGCCTTCTTCAAGGCGTTGCTGTTCCTGGCGGCCGGCTCGGTGATCATCGGCATGCACCACGACCAGGACATCCGCAACATGGGCGGCCTGCGCAAGTACATGCCCATCACCTGGATCACCTCGCTGCTGGGTTCTCTGGCGCTGATCGGCACGCCGCTGTTTTCCGGGTTCTATTCCAAGACCAGCATCCTTGAGGCGGTGGAAACGTCCCATCTATTTGGCGCTGGATTTGCGAATGCTGCGCTGGTGGCTGGCGTGTTCGTGACAGCGTTCTATTCCTTCCGTTTGTATTTTCTGGTATTCCACGGCAAGGAGCGTTTTGGCAAGGCGCACCACGATCATCAGGGCGACCATGAGGATGAGGAAGTATCAGCCGATCATCATCATGGCCTGGCACCGGGCGAAAAGCCGCACGAGTCGCC
>DATIFD010000401.1:0-5884 GCA_035455385.1 Burkholderiaceae bacterium | reverse complement strand
CGCGTCGCCGCTGCAGGCGCGCCTGTGCGGGTTGCTGGCGCGCGCGGCAGGCCACGAAGGCATGGCCGGCGGACAGGCGATCGACCTGGCGAGCATCGGCTTGCCGCTCGACGAGCAGCAGCTGCGCGACATGCATCGCCGCAAGACCGGCGCGCTGCTGCAGGCCAGCGTGCTGATGGGCGCGGCTTGCGGTGAACTGCCCGCACGCGCCTGGGACGCGTTGTCGCAGTACGGCGCAGCGCTCGGCCTGGCGTTCCAGGTGGTCGACGACATCCTGGATGTCACCCAGGCGTCGGAGACCCTGGGCAAGACCGCGGGCAAGGACGAAGACCTGAACAAGCCCACCTACGTGTCGGTGCTGGGCCTCGAAGGTGCGCGCAAACAGGCACAAACCCTGCGCGAGCGTGCACAGGCCGCACTGGCCGGCGGCGGCTTGCGGCACACTGCGCGGCTGAGTTGGTTGGCCGATCTGGTGGTCGATCGCAACAGCTGAAATGACTCACCCCCGATGCGGCCTGGCGGCCGCCTCCCCCTCATGGGGGCCACACCAGCGGCCCGGCAAAGCCGGATCCGCGGTGTGTGCTTGAAGAAGACACGGAGCATGGCAGGAACTCTGCTCGAAACGATTCAGTCTCCCGCCGACCTGCGGCGCCTGTCGCGCACCGAGCTGCCGCAACTGGCGCGCGAATTGCGCGAGTTCGTGCTGCAAAGCGTCAGCAAGACCGGCGGCCACCTGTCGAGCAACCTCGGCACGGTGGAGCTGACGATCGCGCTGCACTACGTCTACGACACCCCGCACGACCGCATCGTGTGGGACGTCGGTCACCAGACCTACCCGCACAAGATCCTCACCGGCCGACGCGAGCGCATGGGCACGCTGCGCCAGCTCGGCGGCATCAGCGGTTTTCCGCGCCGCGTCGAGAGCGAGTACGACACCTTCGGCACCGCGCATTCGTCGACCTCGATCTCGGCGGCGCTCGGCATGGCGCTGGCGGCCAAGCTAAAGGGCGAGCACCGGCGCGCGGTGGCGGTGATCGGCGACGGGGCGCTGTCGGGCGGCATGGCGTTCGAGGCGCTGAACAACGCCGGCTCGAACCACGGCCTTGGCCATGCCGACATGCTGGTGATCCTGAACGACAACGACATGTCGATCAGCCCGCCGGTGGGTGCGCTCAACAAGTACCTGGCGCGGCTGATGAGCGGCAAGTTCTACGCCGCCGCGCGCGAGGGCGCCAAGAGCGTGCTGAAGAACACCCCGCTGTACGAGTTCGCCAAGCGCTTCGAGGAGCACACCAAGGGCATGGTCGTGCCGGGCACGATCTTCGAGGAGCTCGGTCTCACGTACGTCGGCCCGATCGACGGCCACGACCTCGACGCGCTGATCCCCACGCTGCAGAACCTGCGCGACAAGAAGGGCCCGCAGTTCCTGCACGTGGTCACCAAGAAGGGCATGGGCTACAAGCTCGCCGAGGCAGACCCCATCAACTACCACGGTCCGGGCAAGTTCGACCCTGCGGTCGGGCTGGTCAAGCCGGCCACGCCGCCCAAGCTCACGTTCACGCAGGTGTTCGGGCAGTGGCTGTGCGACATGGCCGGGGCCGATCCCCGCCTGGTGGGCATCACCCCGGCGATGCGCGAAGGCTCGGGCATGGTCGAGTTCGAGAAGCGATTCCCGGCGCGCTACCACGACGTCGGCATCGCCGAACAGCACGCCGTCACGTTTGCCGCCGGCCTCGCCTGCGAAGGGCTGAAGCCGGTGGTGGCGATCTACTCGACGTTCCTGCAGCGCGGTTACGACCAGTTGATCCACGACGTGGCGATCCAGAACCTGCCCGTCGTGTTCGCGCTCGACCGCGCCGGCATCGTCGGCGCCGACGGTGCCACCCACTGCGGCGCGTTCGACATCGCGTACATCCGCTGCGTGCCCAACTTGAGCCTGCTCGCGCCGGCGGACGAGAACGAGTGCCGCAAGGCGCTGTCGACCGCGTTCGCGCAGGACCACCCGGTGGCGGTGCGCTACCCGCGCGGCGCCGGCGTCGGCGCGGCGGTGGAGCCGACGCTCGACACGCTGCCGTGGGGCCGCGGTGAGCTGCGCCGCGAGTCGACGCTGGCGCGTGGCGCCGGGCGGCGCATCGCGATGCTGGCGTTCGGCCCGCTGCTGTACCCGGCGCTGCAGGCGGCGGAGAAGCTCGATGCCACGGTGGCCAACATGCGCTTCGTCAAGCCGCTGGACGAGGCGCTGGTGCTCGAGCTGGCGCGCGAGCACGACGCGCTGGTCACGGTCGAGGAGGGCGCCATCATGGGCGGCGCCGGCAGCGCCGTGCTCGAATGCCTGACGCGGGCCGGCCTGAACGTGCCGCTGCTGCAGCTGGGCCTGCCCGACGAGTTCATCGATCACGGCGATCCGGCCAAGCTGCTGTCGCTGCTGGGGCTGGATGCGACCGGGATCGAACAGGCCGTGCACCGGCGGTTCGGGGCCAAGCTGGCGGTGGTGCGCCCGGCGGCCAACCTCTGAGGCGCCGGGCCCGCCGGTTGCGGGGTTGATGCGACCGCGACACGACGGCCGCCGCCACAACGGCGACAATGACGCTCCGGGGCCCGTCTGGGCCGCGCAGACGGCCTGCGAATGACCAACCTCACCGACGCCCTGCACATTCCCGACACGCAAAGCGGCCGCGACGACCGCCGCGTGGCGATCCAGCGCGTCGGCGTCAAGGACGTGCGCTACCCGCTGACGATCTTCGTCGCCGGGGCCGCGCAGGCCACCGCGGCGCAGTGGGACCTCGACGTCGCGCTGCCCGCCGACGTCAAGGGCACGCACATGTCGCGCTTCGTCGCCTGGCTCGATGCGCTCGATGCCCCGCTGGAGGCGACGACCCTGCGCGCGCAGTTGGCGCGGATGCTGGAGCTGCTCGGCGCCAGCGAAGGGCGCATCGAGGCGCGCTTCTCGTTCTTCCTGCGCAAGCGCGCGCCGGTGTCCGGCGTGCAGAGCCTGCTCGACTACCAGGGCCGGTGGATCGCCGAAGCGCGCGGCGGCGCCACCACCGTGTGGAGCGAGGTCGGCGTGCCAGTGAAGAGTCTGTGCCCGTGCAGCAAGGAGATCGCCGACTACGGCGCGCACAACCAGCGCTCGCTGGTGACGATCCGCATCGAGCAGCTGCAGCCGGTGGCCTGGCACGAGCAGGTGCGCTTCGCCGAGGACGCCGCGTCGAGCGAGGTCTGGCCGCTGCTGAAGCGCCCCGACGAGAAGTGGATCACCGAGCGCGCCTACGAGAACCCGAAGTTCGTCGAAGATTTGGTGCGCGACGTCGCGCTGCGCCTGAACGCCGACGCCCGCATCGGGCGCTACAGCGTCGATGTCGAGAACTTCGAGTCGATTCACAATCATTCCGCTTATGCGCGCATTGAGCGCGCATAAGCGCCGCACAGCGGCCAGCGCGCTTCGCGCGCTGGGAATGATTGCGGCAACGGCCCACATGCCAACGGCAAGTGGGCCGTTGTCACAACCACAGCGCGCGTTCGAGCGGTTCGGCGCGTGATCCGCTCGCTGTCGCCCGCTGCCGCGACCATCCACGATCCGGTCGCGATGCGGCGCGCCGGGCGCGAGTTGCTGTCGCTGGCGCTGATCGATGCCCGCAACCGCACGCTGCGCTGGCTCAGCGCCTTCCACGGCGCCAACGTCGACGCGGTGCGTGGCGAGTTCGACCCACCGCTGTGGCTGGTGGGGCACGTGGCCTGGTTCCAGGAGTGCGCCATCGCGCGCAACCTGCACCGGGCGCACGGTGAGGGCGGCGCCGCCACGCTGGCGTCGATCGAGCCGCGCGCGGACGCCTGGTTCGACCCGACGCTCAGCACCCGCGAGCAGCGCTGGTGCGACACCGACGTCGGCGATGCCCACCTGCGCGACTACCTCGCCGCGACGCTCGATGCGACGATCGAGTTGCTCGAGCGCACGCCCGAGGACGATGCCGGCCTGCAGCTGTTCCGCCTGGCGCTCGCGCACGAAGACGCCACGGCCGAGGCGCTGGCGGCGATGGCGCAGGCCGCCGCCCTGGGCGGCGCCGCGACCAAGGACCTGTGGCCGATCTGGCCGTCGCGCGTGCGCCGCGAGCCGCTGTGGTTCGGCGCGCAGCACGTCGAACTCGGCACGCCGCACGGCGGCTTCGTGCCCGACAACGAGCGCTGGGCGCATGACGAGGCCGTGCCCGAGTTCGAGATCGACGCGCAGCCGGTGCAGTGGGCGCAGTTCGTCGAGTTCGTCGACGACGGCGGCTACGACGAGCCGCGCTGGTGGAGCCAGGCCGGTTGGGCCTGGCTCGAGCGCACGCAGCGCCGCGCCCCGCGCTACGTCGAGCAGATGGGCCGCGCGGTGCTGGCGCAGCGGGCGGGTCAGGTGCAACGGGTGGCGGCCGCGCAGGCGGTGGCGCACGTGAGCTGGTTCGAAGCCGACGCCTGGTGCCGTTGGGCGTCGCGCCGATTGCCCACCGAGCCGGAGTGGGAAATCGCCGCCACCACGGGCCCGTCGCGCGGCTTCGTGTGGGGCGACGTGCACGAGTGGGTGGCCGGTCGCGCCGCCCGCTGGAGCGACGAGCCGCCACAGGCGCCGCCGGCGTGGAACGCGACGGCGAGCCCCGCGACGCTGCGTTCGCTGCGGGTGACGCGCGGCGCGTCGGTGATGACGGTGCCGCGGCTCAAGCACCCGAAGGCGCGCACGTTCTGTCACCCGGAGCACGACGCCGCTTTCGTCGGCTTCCGCAGCTGCGCGCTCTGACGGCGCTGCAGATTTTCTCTAGGTATTACCGCGGGCTTGGCGCTGCCGGCGCCGGCTTGTCTGATGGCGCCCTTTGCCCTCTGCGATGCCGAAGATGCCGACCCGTGATCCGATTTGCCGCCGCGTGGCCCTCGCGCTGGCGTGTGCCGTGCTCAGCCTGCCCGTCCGAGCGCAGAGCGACACGCCGCCGGCGGGCGACGCACAGTCCGTCGTCGTCACCGGATCGCTGCGCGCACAGCAGGTACTCGACGCGCCGTATGCGATCGGCGTGGTCGACGCGCAAGCGCTGCGCAACAGCGGTCCGATGGTGAACCTGTCGGAGGCGCTGTGGCGCGTGCCCGGGCTCACGGTGGCCAACCGCAACAACTATGCGCAGGACCTGCAGATCAGCTCGCGTGGATTCGGCTCGCGCGCCACCTTCGGCGTGCGCGGTCTGCGCCTGTACACCGACGGCATTCCCGCGACGATGCCCGACGGCCAGGGCCAGGTGGCGCACTTCGACCTCGCCGGTGCCTCGCGCATCGAGGTGCTGCGCGGCCCGTTCTCGGTGCTGTACGGCAACAGCTCGGGCGGCGTGATCGCGCTGTTCACGGCGCCCGCGCGCGAGCGCGAGGCCGAGGCGGCCTACGACACCGGCAGCTTCGGGCTGCGCCAGGGGCGCGTCGCGGTCGCGACGCCGCTGGACGGCGGCTTCGACCTGCGCGCCGACTTCACGCGCTTCATGATCAACGGCTTCCGCCCGCAGAGCGAGGCGGATCGCTCGCTCGGCAACGTGCGCCTGGGCTGGCGCGGCGATGCGGACACGGTCACGCTGCTGGTGTCCGACCATTCGCAGGATGCCCAGGATCCGTTGGGCCTGACGCGTGCGCAGTTCAATGCCGATCCGTTGCAGACCACGCCCCAGGCCATCCAGTTCAATACCCGCAAGTCGATCGACCAGAGCCAAGGCGGCGTCAACTGGCAGCACCGTTTCGGCGGCGAGCAGGGGCTGGTGGAGACGAACGTCACGGCCTACCTGGGCACGCGCAGCGTCACGCAGTACCTGGCGATCGCGCCGGCCGTGCAGGCGCCGCCGAGCCACAGCGGCGGCGTGGTCGACTTCGATCGCGACTA
>DATIFD010000400.1:0-2405 GCA_035455385.1 Burkholderiaceae bacterium | reverse complement strand
GTAGGCGCGCACGTTGTAGGTGTCGAGGTTGGGCGCGGTCTTGTAGCCGCCGGCGTGCTCGAAGCGCACGTCGGGGAACTCGGCGGCCACGCGCAGCGCGCCGTCGAGGTAGCCGAAGCTGGTGGCGAAGATCAGCTTGTGGCCCTGGCGGGCGAGGTCGCGCATCACACGCTCGGCGTCCGGGCCTTCGGCGACGTCTTCGACGACGGTGGTGTTCACCGCGTCGCCGAGCGCGCGCTCCATCTCGCGGCGGCCGAGGTCGTGCTGGTAGGTCCAGCCGGCCTGGCCGACCGGCGTCACGTAGACGAAGGCGACCTTCAGCGGCGTGCCCGCGGGCTGCGCCGGGATCGGCAGCGCAGCACCGGCCAGCAAGGGGAGTGCAAGCACCGCGCGCAGGCGCGCACGCTTGAGGTTTTGCATCATGGTTGTCCTCGACATGGCCACGGCGATGAACCCCGTGCGCCGCGGTGGCACGCCTGCGCCCCGGGAGCTGCGAACAGCGCATCGATTGTAGGCGGCATGGCTGCGGCGCCGATACCATCGCGCCGATGCGCAGCGAACCTTTCGAGGCCCGGCGGTGAGCGCCACCGAAGCACCATGAGCCTGCGGCTGAAGATCCAGCTGATCGTCGTGCTGCTGACGCTGCTGTTCATCGGCGCCGTGCTGGCGCTGCAGTACCGCGGGTTCAAGGAGTCGGTCAACGAAGAAGTGGTCGCCGCCAACCGCGTCGCCGCGCAGCTGCTGCACCGCATGGCGGGCGTCTACGCCGCGCAGGGCACACCGGCGATGCTGGCGTACCTGCAGGGCCTGGGGCGCATCCGCTCGAACGACGTCACCTTGTTCGACGCCGGCGGGCGCGAGCTGTATCGCTCGCCGCCGTCGGCGTACAAGGCCGGCCGCGACGCGCCGGCGTGGTTCGCCGAGCTGGTCGCGCCGCACATCACCGAGCAGGCGATCGACTTTCCGGACGGCAAGCTGGTGATGCGCGCCAACGCGTCGCGCGCGGCGCTCGACGCGTGGGACCAGTTCGCGGTGCTGGCCGCCGGTGCGCTGCTGCTGCTGGCGGTGGTCAGCGCGCTGGTGTTCTGGGCGGTGGGGCGCACGGTGCGACCGTTCGCGCAGATCGTCGGCGCGCTCAAGCAGCTGGAGTCGGGGCGCTTCGACGCTGCGCTGCCGGCCCTGCACGGCATCGAGGCCAACGCGATCGGCACCGCGTTCAACCGCATGGTGCGCGCGCTGGGGCACCAGCTCGAGACCGAGAAACGCGCGCTGCGCGCCGAGATGCAGCTGTCCGACAGTCGCGAGCTCGCGCGCTGGGTCGACCACCGCATCGAGCAGGAGCGGCGCACGATCGCGCGCGAGCTGCACGACGAGCTGGGGCAGTCGGTGACCGCGATGCGCAGCATGGCGCTGTCGATCGCGCAGCGCGTGCACGCGCACGATGCGCAGGCGGAAGGCGCCGCGCGCACGATCGCCGACGAGGCGTCGCGCCTGTACGACGCGATGCACGGCCTGATCCCGCGGCTGACGCCGCTGGTGCTCGATCACCTGGGCCTGACCGACGCGCTCAACGACCTGGCGGCGCGCACACGCCAGGCGCACGCCGGCGTGCAGGTCGACGTCGACGTCCGGCTCGGCGACGCGCCGCTCGGCAGCGACGTCGCGCTCGCGCTGTACCGCGCGGCGCAGGAGGGCATCACCAACGCGCTGCGGCACGGCCGGGCGCGGCGGCTCGCGCTGTCGCTGCGTGCGGCCGACCGCACGCTGCACTTCGAGCTGCTCGACGACGGCGGCGGTCTGGCCGCCGACTGGGCCGAGCGCCGCGGCCACCACGGCCTGCACTGGCTGTGCGAGCGGGTGGAGTCGCTCGGTGGCCGGGTCGCGCTCGAACCGGCGTCGCCGCGCGGCGTGCGGCTCACAGCGCAGGTGCCGCTGCCGCCCCAACCGACGAAGCCGACGCAGCAGGAGACGGCTCCGTGAGCCGCGTGATGCTGGTCGACGACCATGCCGTCGTGCGCATGGGCTTTCGGATGCTGCTGGCCGATGCCGGCCACCAGGTGGTGGCCGAAGCCGGCAGCGGCGAGCAGGCATGCCAGGACTATCCGCGCGTGCAGCCTGACCTGGTGGTGATGGACCTGTCGATGCCCGGCATGGGCGGGCTCGAGGCGATCCGGCGCCTGCTCGCGCTCGACCCGAAGGCGCGCGTGCTGGCGCTGTCGGCGCACGAGGACACCGCGCATCCGCGCCGCGTGCTGCGCGCCGGCGCGCTGGGCTACCTGACCAAGCGCAGCGCGCCGGACGCACTGATCGCGGCCGTCACCGCGGTCGCGCGGCACGAGGCGTTCGTCGACGCGCCGACCGCGAGGGCGCTGGCGATGGCGCAGCTGAAGGGCGAAGCGAGCCCG
>DATIFD010000399.1:0-3260 GCA_035455385.1 Burkholderiaceae bacterium | reverse complement strand
GATGGACGCGGCGCTCGGCCAGAAGAAGCCGTCGATCGCGATCCACGACGTGCCGCTGCAGTGGTGCTTCCAGCCGGCCGTGAAGCTCGACTTCCGCCACTTCGCCGACGGCTACGTGGCCACCGCTGACGACGTCGAGGCCGAATTGAAGCGCATCGGCCATACGCTGCAGCCGCTGGAGATCGTGGTGGTCAACACCCGCGCCGGCTCGCGCTACGGACACAGCGACTACGTCAGCGCCGGCTGCGGCATGGGCTACGAGGCGACCATGTACCTGCTGGAACGCGGCGTACGGCTCACCGGCACCGACGCCTGGAGCTGGGATGCTCCGTTCGTGCACACGGCGAAGAAGTACGGGCAGAGCCACGACGCACGCCTGATCTGGGAGGGCCACAAGGCCGGGCGCGACATCGGGTACTGCCACCTCGAGAAGCTGCACAACCTCGAGTCGCTGCCGGCCGACGGCTTCTTCATCAGCTGCTTCCCGCACAAGATCCGCGGCGCGTCGGCCGGCTGGACGCGCGCGGTGGCGATCTTCGACGAAGCGTTGACCGCCGCGCGCTGAAGCGTGGGATGCTCGCTGCGCGTGTCAGGGCCCGCCACCCGCTCGGGGCCGGGCGCTGCGAGCGGCGGCCTCAGAGCGCTGCCAGCGCGGCGCGCGGATCGTGGCGCGCGAGCCGCGCCAGCAGGTACTCGACCTCGGCGCGCGCGGTGTTCGTCAGGCCTGCCTTCGGCGCGCGCTGCGCACTCGACGCGATCAGGCCGCGCCGCTGCAGCACGTGCTTGCGCACGCCCAGGCCGACGCCGGGTTGCTGCTCGTAGCGCAGCAGCGGCAGGTGGGCATCGAACAGGTCGTGCGCGGCGTCGCGTTGGCCCTCGCGCTGCAGCCGCACCACATCGCACAACATGTCGGGGAACGCATAGCCCGTCATCGCGCCGTCGGCGCCGCGCTCGCACTCGAAGTCGAGGAACAGGCCGCCGTTGCCGCACAGGATCGAGATGTGTCGCATCGAGCCGTCGCGCTCGAAGCCGCGCAGCGCGCTGATCTTCTCCAGCCCGGGCCAGTCTTCGTGCTTCAGCATCGCGCACGAGGCGTTGTCCTGCACGATGCGGCGGATCACCGCCGGCGTCATCTGCACGCTGAAGGTCAGCGGGTAGTCCTGGATCACGAACGGCACGTCGGCGCCGATCGCCTGCGCGGCCTGCGCGTAGTAGCCGACGATCTGGTCGTCGGTCCGCAGCGTGTTCGGCGGCGCGATCATCACGCCGGCGGCGCCCGCGGCCATCGACTCGCGCGCGAGCGTGCGCAGCGCGGCGAAGCCCGGCGCGGTGACGCCGACGATCACCGGCACCGCGCCGAACGCCCGGATGAAGCGCGCGGCCACCGCCACGCTCTCGGTGGCGTCGAGCTTCGGTGCCTCGCCGAGCTGCCCGAGCACGGTGACGCCGGTGGCGCCGCAGCGCAGGTAGAACGCGCTCAGACGATCGATCGACGCGAAGTCGATCGCGCCGTCGTCGAGGAAAGGAGTGGGGGCGATGGGGTAGACGCCGTGGGCGTCGGGCAGGACAGTCATCGTGGCAGCGCCGGGCGGGAGACAAGGGTTTCAGCCGTAATGTGCCCGAGAACCGGCCCCGCGCGGTTGCGCATCGGCCGCGTGTCATGATCGTCGCCCCATGCAGCACGCCGCCGACTCCCGCTACGCCTGGGCGCGTCTGTTCGCCACGCTGGCGCTGATGACGATCGGCTCGTCCGGCATGTACGTGGTGTCGGTGGTGCTGCCCGCGGTGCAGGCCGAGTTCGGTGTCGCGCGCGCCGACGCGTCGCTGCCGTACACGCTGCTGATGGTCGGCTTCGGCCTGGGTGGCGTGTGGATGGGGCGACTGGCCGACCGCCACGGCGTGATGCGGCCGCTCCTGATCGGCGCCGCCGGCCTCGGCCTCGGTTTCATCGGCGCGGCGCTGTCGAGCAACGTCTGGCTGTTCGCGATCGCGCACGGCGTCGGCATCGGCCTGCTCGGCTCGTCGGCCACCTTCGCGCCGCTGGTGGCCGACACCTCGCTGTGGTTCGTGCGGCGGCGCGGCATCGCGGTGGCGATCTGCGCCAGCGGCAACTACGTGGCCGGCGCGATCTGGCCGCCGGTCGTGCAGCACTTCATCGAGACGGTCGGCTGGCGGCCGACCTACATCGGCCTCGGCGTGCTGTGCGCAGTGACGCTGCCCGTGCTGGCGCTGGCGATGCGCCCGCGGCCCCCCGCGGCGACCACCGCACCGGCGCGGGCACACTTCGGCACGCCGTCGGACCGTCCGTTCGGCCTCTCGCTCGGCGGCGCCCAGGCACTGCTGTGCCTCGCCGGTGTCGCCTGCTGCGTGGCGATGTCGATGCCGCAGGTGCACATCGTCGCCTACTGCGGCGACCTCGGCTACGGCGCCGCGCGCGGCGCGCAGATGCTGTCGCTGATGTTGGCCTGCGGCATCGTCAGCCGGCTGATCTCGGGCGTCATCTGCGACCGCATCGGCGGCCTGCGCACGCTGCTGCTCGGCTCCGCGCTGCAGGGCCTGGCGCTGGTGCTGTTCCTGCCGTTCGACGGGCTGGTGTCGCTGTATCTGATCTCGGCGCTGTTCGGCCTGTTCCAGGGCGGCATCGTGCCGAGCTACGCGATCATCGTGCGCGAGTACTTCCCGCCGGCCGAAGCCGGTGCGCGCGTCGGCACGGTGCTGATGTGCACGCTGTTCGGCATGGCGCTGGGCGGCTGGATGTCGGGCAAGGTGTTCGACCTCACCGGCAGCTATCACGCGGCGTTCGTCAACGGCGTGGCGTGGAACCTGCTGAACTTGGGCATCGCGTTCACGCTGCTGCAGCGCACGCGGCGGCGCCGCGGGCTTCAGACCGCCTGAGCGTCGGGCAGGTGGCGGCGCACCGCCTGCAACAACTCGCCGAGTTCCAGCGGCTTGGTCAGGTAGGCGGCGAAGCCGGCATCGAGCGCCTTGCGGATGTCGCCCGGCATCGCGCCGGCACTGACGGCGATCGCCGGGATCGTGCGCATCGAGTCCTCGCTGCGCAGCCGGCGCAGCAACTCCAGGCCGTCGATGCCCGGCAACTCGACATCGAGCAGCAGCAGTTGCGGTCGCCACGCGCGCGCCAGTTCGATCGCCCGCATCGGCTCCTCGACGCACTCGAGCTGGACGTCGGGCAGCCGCGCCAGCATCGCGCGCATCAGCAGCGCATTGACCGGGTTGTCCTCGACGTACAGCACACGCTG
>DATIFD010000398.1:0-4363 GCA_035455385.1 Burkholderiaceae bacterium | reverse complement strand
GAGCTGGCCGACGACACGCGGCGTCTGACAGTGCCGTTGACGGCACTGGGCAGCAGCTCGGGCCAGGACCTGGTGTGGGTCATCGCCGACGGCTCGCTGTTGCGGCGCGCGATCACGCTGGGGCGACGCGACGAGGCGAGCGGCCGCGTCGAGGTGCTGAGCGGCCTGGCCGAGGATTCGCAGGTGCTGGCCGTGCGCTTCGACAACCTGCGCGAGGGTGCCCCGGCCGTGGTGGTGACCGACCGGTCGCCCAAGCCCGATGTCGCGACGTCGGGCCAGGCGGCACCGCTGCGTTGACGGCGATGGATCGCTCCCGCGCCGTGTCCGCATCGGACTCCGTGGCCTGAGGCTGCGCGCCGAGCCAACCGGTTCTCGCCCATGTGGATCACCCGTGTCGCCATCCACAACCCGGTGTTCGCCACCATGGTGATGGTGGCGCTGTGCGTGCTCGGCGTGTTCTCGTATGCGCGGCTCAACGTCGAGCAGATGCCCGATATCAGCCCGCCCGGCGCGTGGGTCGACGTGCAGTACCCGGGCGCGTCCCCCGAGGCGGTGGAACGCGAGATCTGCAAGCCGCTGGAGGATGCGGTCAATTCGATCGCGGGCGTCAAGCGCATCACGTCGCGCAGCTTCGAGGGCCGCGGCCAGATGGGCGTGGAGTTCACGCTCAACGCCGACCTGAACCGCGCGATGCAGGAGCTGCGCGACAAGGTGGCGCTGGTGCAGGCGCAGTTTCCGCGCGATGCCAAGCCGCCGACGATCGCTCGCTTCAACAACGACAACGCGCAGCCGGTGGTGGTGATGGCGCTGCTGTCGTCCACGCGCTCGGCGCGCGAGCTGTCGCTGCTGGCCGAGCAGGTGGTGAGCAAGCGGCTGACGCGGGTCGAGGGCGTGGCCACCGTCGATCTGGCGGGGTTGGCCACGCGCGAGGTGCGCATCGACCTCGACCCGGCGCGGCTGCGCACGTACGCGATCACGCCGGCCGAGATCGTGGCGGCGCTGCGCGAGGCCAACGCCGACCAGCCGGTCGGTCTGCTGTCCAACCGCGACACCGACGCGATCCTGCGCGTCGAGGGCCGCGTGCGCGACCCGCGGCGCTTCGCCGACACGGTGGTCGGGCACCGCGGCGGCCTGGCGCTGACGCTGGCCGACCTGGGGCAGCTGGTCGAGCGCGAGCGCGAGCCCGAGTCGCTGGCACGCATCAACGGCCAGCGCGCGGTGAGCTTCAACGTCTACAAGCAGCAGGACGCCAACATCGTGCTCACCGGCGAGGCGGTGAAGACGGCGATGGACGAGCTGCGCAGGACGCTGCCGGCCGGCGTGGAGCTGCGGCTGATCTACGCGTCGAGCGACTTCATCAAGGGCTCGCTGCTGGGCCTGCAGCGCACGCTGATCGAGGGCGCGCTGCTGACGATAGCCATCGTGTTCCTGTTCCTGCACTCGTGGCGCTCGACCGTGATCACCGCGCTGACGCTGCCGATCGCAGTGATCTCCAGTTTCATCGCGGTCTACGCGTTCGGCTTCACACTGAACTTCATGACGATGATGGCACTGAGCCTGTGCATCGGCCTGTTGATCGACGACGCGATCGTCGTGCGCGAGAACATCGTGCGCCACGTCGGCATGGGCAAGGACCACTTCCGCGCCGCGCGCGAGGGCACCGACGAGATCGGTCTGGCGGTGATGGCCACCACGTTCGCGCTGTGTGCGGTGTTCGTGCCGGTTGCGTTCATGAGCGGCATCGTCGGCAAGTTCTTCTATCCGTTTGGCATCACGGTCGCGGTGGCGGTGCTGGTGAGCCTGTTCGTCAGCTTCACGCTCGACCCGATGCTGTCGGCCGTGTGGCACGACCCGCCGGCGCAGCGGCTGCGCCGGCTGCCGGTGCTGGGCTGGCTGATGAACGCCACCGACCGCGCGATGGACGCAATGCACGCGCTGTACGGGCGACTCATCCGCTGGGTGTTCTCGGGGCGGCGCTATGGCTGGATCGGGCCGCGCGGGATCGTCGTCGGCGTGGCGATCGCCAGCTTCGCCGGTGCGCTGGCACTCGCGCCGCTGGTGGGCACCGAGTTCGTCCCGCAGACCGACCAGGCCTTCACGCAGTTGTCGCTGCGCATGCCCACCGGCGCCAGCCTCGATCGGGCCGATGAGAAGGTGCGCCAAGTCGAGGCGATCGTGCGCGGCTTTCCCGAGGTGAAGACGCTGTCGACGCAGGTCGGCGGGCAAGGGCAGGGCTTCGCGGTCGGGCGCGCGCAGGCCACGCTGAACATCGCGCTCACCGACCGCAAGGACCGCACGCGCAGCCAGAAGGAGGTCGAGGACGCGATCCGCGACGCGATCGCCAAGATCCCGGGCATCGAGGCCTCGCTCGGCTTCGACCGGCCGATCTACGTGGCGATCCTTGGCAGCGACCCGGAGGTGCTGGCGCGCGTGGCCACCGAGTTCGCCGAACAGGTGAAGAAGATCCCGGGCATCGCCGACATCGATCTGTCGGTCAAGCCCGGCCTGCCAGCCTACGCGGTGCGCCTGAAGCCTGCTGCGGTGCGCGAGCTCGGACTGACGACGCCGCAGCTCGCCTCGTCGCTGCGCGCGTACGTCAACGGCGAGGTGGCGACCTACTGGACGACGCCCGACGGCGAGCAGGTCGAGGTGCTGGTGCGCTTGCCGTTCACGCAGCGCGAGCGCATCGACCAGATGCGCTCGCTGCCGGTGGCGTTCTCGAAGGACGGCGCGGCGATCCCGCTGGAGGCCGTGGCCGACATCGAGCCGGTGTCCAACCCCGACGTGATCCGCCGCCAGAACCTGCAGCGCCGCGAGGCGATCTTCGCCTCTGCGCAGGGCCGTCCGTCGGGCGACGTCGGCAAGGACGTGATCAAGCTGACCGAGACCTTCGTGCTGCCGCCGGGCTTCAGCTTCGACGTCGGCGGCGCCACCAAGGAGCAGCAGGACGCCTTTGCCGCGATGGTGGCGGCGATGGCGCTGGCGGTGATCTTCATCTACATCGTGCTGGCGAGCCAGTTCGGCAGCTTTGTGCAGCCGATCGCGATCATGGCCAGCCTGCCGCTGTCGCTGATCGGCGTGATGCTGGCGCTGCTGTTCTGGCACTCGACGCTCAACGTGTTCTCGATGATCGGCCTGGTGATGTTGATGGGTCTGGTGACGAAGAACGCGATCCTGCTGGTGGACTTTGCCAACCAGGCGCGCAGCGGCGGCGCCACCGTGGCCGATGCGCTGCTGCAGGCGGGCCTGACCCGCATGCGGCCGATCATGATGACCACCGGCGCGATGGTGTTCGGGATGCTGCCGCTGGCGCTGGCACTGAACGACGGCGGCGAGATCCAGGCGCCGATGGGCCGCGCGATCATCGGCGGCGTGATCACCTCGACGCTGCTGACCCTGGTGGTGGTGCCGGTGATCTACAGCTTCGTGGTGCGCGAACGCAGGGCGGCGCCACGGCCCGGCGGCGCGCTGCAGCCGATGCCGGCCGATCGCGACTGACGCGACGCCGTCGGCGCGAGCGTGAACCGATTCATGCCGCCGCGGGCAGCCTGGCGGCGCTTCAGATGCCGTCGAGCTGGGCCTCGCAGGCTTCGCGTTCTTCGCTGGTGCGCTTGGCGCGGCAACGCGCGACGCTGTCGTCGATGCCGCCGCTGCCAGTGGGCGGCCGCGAGGAGTACTCGTGCTTGTGCAGCGGAATGCGGATCTGCGGCACCGGCTCGCGCTCGGGCTTCAGGTCGCCGGGGATCGTCGCTTCCTTGCTTCGCTGCACCGCGGGCGCGTGCGGCGGCGGCAGTGGCTGGATGCGTTTGTACGGCGTCTTGGGCGCCGAGGCGGCGGGCGCCGGGCCGTTGGTCTGCGCCGTCGCGGCCGTCGTGACCGCGGCGATGACCAGCATGACGCACCACCGTTTCATTTGCGCTTCTCCGCCGTGACTCCAGGCAGCCGCAGCCTGAGAGCGACGCGGATTCTAGGGTCAGCGGCGGGCGCGGCCCCTGCGCCGTGTCAACACTCGACGATATTCACCGCGAGGCCACCACGCGCGGTCTCCTTGTACTTGGTCATCATGTCGGCGCCGGTCTCGCGCATCGTCTTGATCACCTTGTCCAGGCTCACGTGGTGCGTGCCGTCTCCGCGCAGCGCCATGCGCGCGGCATTGATCGCCTGCACCGAGGCGATCGCGTTGCGCTCGATGCACGGGATCTGCACCAGCCCGCCCACCGGGTCGCAGGTGAGCCCCAGGTTGTGCTCGATGCCGATCTCCGCGGCGTTCTCGACCTGGTCCGGGGTGCCGCCGAGCACCTCGGCGAGGGCGCCGGCCGCCATCGAACAGGCCGAACCCACCTCGCCCTGGCAGCCGACCTCG
>DATIFD010000397.1:0-14483 GCA_035455385.1 Burkholderiaceae bacterium | reverse complement strand
ATCGTCGTTGGACAGCCCCACGCGCTCGCTGCCGAACAGAAAGGCCACCGACACGCCCTCCCCGGCCAGCGCAGGCAAGCGCTCGCGCGGCGCAAACACCGGTGGCCCGAAGTCTCGTGGCGTCATCGCGGTGGCGCACACCACCTGCATGCCCGCCAGTGCGTCGGCCAGGGTCGGTACCACGCGGGCCCCGTCGAGCACGTCGCGCGCGCCGCTGGCCATCGCCGCGGCCTGCGGCTGCTGCAGCACGTCGGCATGACGCGGGGCGACCAGCACCAGGTCGCGAAAACCCATCACCTTCATGGCGCGTGCCGCCGCGCCGACGTTGCCGGCATGGCTGACGTTCACCAGCACGAAACGGGTCGCGTCGGAGTCGGGTGACGTGGGGAGCGTCGACATGCGCGGATAGAATTCGGCATCGAGTGGGCGGCCATTGTCGTCGCCCGTCGCGCCGCCGCACCCCCTGGCCGCGTGCACCGCTTTCGCATCCCTCCATGTCCCAGTCCCTGCACCCCATGCTCAACGTCGCCATCCGGGCGGCGCGCGCGGCCGGCGCGATCATCAACCGCGCCGCGCTCGATGTCGATCTGCTGAAGATCAGCGTCAAGGGGCCGAACGACTTCGTCAGCGAGGTCGACCGGGCGGCCGAAGCCGCGATCATCGAGACCCTGCTGCAGGCCTACCCCGACCACGGCATCCTGGCCGAGGAGTCGGGCTCGAGCCACGGCAACCGCAAGAGCGAGTTCCAGTGGATCATCGATCCGTTGGATGGCACGACCAACTTCCTGCACGGCCTGCCCATCTACGCGGTGTCGATCGGCCTGGCGCATCGCGACGTGGTGCAGCAGGCCGTGGTCTACGACCCTGCGCGCAACGACCTGTTCTTTGCGTCTCGCGGTCGTGGCGCGTTCCTGAACGACCGCCGGCTGCGCGTCAGCAAACGCACGCAGTTGAGCGACGCCCTGGTGGGCACGGGTTTTCCGTTTCGCCGCGGTGATGATTTCGAGCGCTACCTGCGGATGATGCAGTCGGTGATGCAGCGCTGTGCCGGCGTGCGGCGCCCCGGCGCCGCCGCGCTCGACCTGTGCTACGTGGCCGCCGGCTGGTACGACGGCTTCTTCGAGACCGGGCTCAACCCGTGGGACGTGGCCGCAGGCTCGTTGATCGTCACCGAGGCCGGTGGCCTGATCGGCAACTTCACCGGCGAGTCGCAGTTTCTGCATCAACGCGAGATCGTGGCCGGCAACCCGAAGATCTACGGCCAGCTCGTGCACCTGCTGTCGCCATTCGCCAAGGGTGCGAGAGGCGAAGCGGCGCCGACCGCAGCCGCCTCGCACGCACTTGCACCCGCGCCGCGAAAGACGCTGTCGCGGCGCGCGAGCAAGCCAGTCGAGTAGCCACGAATCGGCGTCGATCACGATGCCCCCGATCCGCGGGGTGCATGCGCGTGGCACGCGCAGTGGGTCACGATGGCCGGTTCGGCCGTGACGAAACGCATGTGCGGGTCGTGACGTCGTGCCCCGTGCCGACGACGAAGGGGTCCTAGAGTCGGTGCACGGTCGAGTCGGGCTCAGGCAGCAAGCTGCCGCGGGGCCGACGCATTCGGCCGACATGTCCGCAGGAGCCATCATGAACACACTGCACCAGTCCCTGAAGGTTCTCGCCATCGCCGTCGGCATCGGCGCGCTCAGCGCGTGCCAGTCGGTCCCCGCCAACGTGCCGGTGGCCAAGATCGACAACGGCCTCGGAGATCTGCCGCACTATCGCGACTGGATCGACCCGACGGGCCGCTCGCCGACCGGGCCGGTGGTGACGGCCACCGATTCGACGCGCTGGCCCTGAGGCAGTCTCTCTGCACGACGCCTTCCAAGCGACACCGCACCTTCCGCACGTCTCTTGGTCGGGTAAAGCGGGCTTGCGCTGCCATCACAATGGCACTCCCGCGCCGCTGCACCCGACCATGCAAGCCCTCGACCTGCCCGCTGCCCGCGCCGTCGTGCCGCGCGCCGCTGCCACCACGCTCGTGCTGCGCGATGGCGCCGCGGGCCTCGAAGTGCTGATGGTCAAGCGCTCGCCGCACGCGAGCTTCATGCCCAGCGCGTATGTCTTCCCCGGCGGCGCGGTCGATGCGGCAGACGCGGCCGTCGTTCTCGACGAGCCGCAGTCGGCGCTGATCGAGCGCATCGGCGGCATCACGGGCGTCGGCGGGCGCGCACCGGCGTATGCGGTGGCCGCAATGCGCGAGTGTCGCGAGGAGTGCCACCTCGAACTCGGTTCGACCCGCGTGCTGCAACCGTGGAGCCGTTGGGTGACGCCACTGGGTCTACCCAAGCGCTTCGACACCGTCTTCTTCGTTGCACGTGCCCCCGAGGGCCAGGTGCCGCGGCCCGACGAGGGCGAGACGACGACGCTGGAGTGGGTCGCACCGCGCGCCGCGCTCGATGCGCGCGACGCCGGAGCGTTCCAGATGGAGTTCGCCACCGTCGCCACGGTGCGATCGCTGCTGCCCTTCTGCGAAGTCGGCGTGTCCCGGGTTCTGGCGCACGCGGCGGCGCTGCCGCCACTGCGGCCGGTGCACCCTCGCCTGCGCGTCGACGCGCGGCGCCGCGCCCTGGGAGTTCTGCTGCCCGGCGAGGCGGGCTACGACGCGCTGGACGGCGAAGGGCCGTAGCTTCGCCGAGGGCGCTCCTCCGTTGCCGCCTTGCAGCGTGGTCGCGCGAAGGCGACCGAGGCCATCGCGTCGACATCGCAGTCGCGCCCGCGAGTCCAGGGCCCGCTTCATCGATCAAGTGATCGATACGCCCGGCATTCGTCGGGTCTTGCGGTCCATTCGTTGTCGCGTCACGCCGAGTCCGTTAGGATCTCGCCATGTGTTCGATCGCCCTCACCATGCTGCGCACGGCCCGCGTGACCGCCCCGGTCACGGGTTGTCTGCGCGTGCTTGGCTTGTGGGCCGCGACGGGTACAACGCCCCGCCAGCCGGCCGCACATTCCTGAGCCCGGCGATCACCGTTTCACCCTCACTGCGCAACCCCTCAGATCGCCGGGCCCCAAGCCTGCGCTGATTGGCGTGCGTCGGCCCGTGGCCGCGCGCGCCGCACCCTCTGAAGGTTGCCCCATGCCCGTGTTGGACTTCTTCGAGCGCACGCTCACCGATCTGGACCACGTCCGGCTCAAGAATCTCGTTCGTCGCGACTTGCGCGACCCCCTGTCCTCACCGAGAACCCGGCAGATCGAGCACGCGCTCGACGCCTGCGCGGTGGTGCCGGCGCGCCGCGTGCCCCCCGACGTGGTGACGATGTACTCGCAGGTGCTGCTGCTCGACCGCGCCGGCGGCGAGCGCAACAAGCTGACGCTGTGCTACCCGGCCGACGCTGAGCCTGCCGACGGCTTCGTCTCGGTGCTGTCGCCGCTGGGTTGGAGCTTGCTCGGCCTGCGCGTGGGCGAGGTCGCGCGCTGGTCCACGCCGTCGGGCAGCGAACGCGCGGCCGAGGTGCTGGCCATCCTGTTCCAGCCCGAGGCGAGCGGCGACTACTCGATGTAGCCGCCGCGCCGCCGCCAACGCCCAGCACGACGGGAGCCTCGCATGAGAACCGGTTTCGCACCGTGGTCCGACCTGATTCTGGAGCACGCGTTGCCGTACCAGCGGGCCGCGTGTTTCGTGCTCGCGAGCCTCGAGCGCGAGCATCGGCTCAACCTTGACGCGTGGATGGCTCACTGGCTGCAGGCGTCGCTGGCGTGGTGGCCGCCGCTGCCGGCGAGACGGCCGCACGCCGGCACGTGCGCGGAAGCCGTCTCGCCGAAGTCGCCTTCTCGGCGCGCGATCCGTTGATCGGGCGGCGCGGCGCGCGTCGGAGCGCCGCACGATGCCCGTTCCACCGCCGCGGGCCAGCGGCACCACTTGCATCCAGGCTTTAAGATGCATAGTATGTGCATCAATAACCGGCACGTGTCGTGAACCCCACAGTCGCACCGCCCAATCCCTTGGCCACGGCGCTGACGCGCCCTTACCGCCACGGGTTCGTCACCGACGTCGAGACCGACACCTTGCCCCCGGGACTCGACGAAAGCACGATCCGCGCGATCTCGCACCGCAAACGCGAGCCCGAGTTTCTGCTGCGCTGGCGGCTCGCCGCATTCGATCGCTGGCGCGCGATGAGTCCGCCGGACTGGGCCGCGCTCGCCATCGAGCCGATCGACTTCCAGGCCCAGTGCTACTACGCGGCGCCGAAGTCGCTGGCAGACGCGCCGAAGAGCCTGGACGAGGTCGATCCGAAGCTGCTCGAGACCTACGAGAAGCTCGGTGTGCCGCTGCACGAGCGCGCGCGCCTGGCCGGCGTCGCGGTCGATGCGGTGTTCGACTCGGTGTCGGTGGGCACGACGTTTCGCGAGCAGCTCGCCGCGGTCGGTGTGATCTTCTGCTCCTTCTCGCACGCGGTGCAGCGCCACCCCGGACTGATCGAGCGCTATCTCGGCAGCGTCGTCCCGCCGGGCGACAATTTCTACGCGGCGCTCAATTCGGCGGTGTTCTCCGACGGCTCGTTCGTCTGGGTGCCCGAGGGCGTGCGCTGCCCGATGGAGCTGTCGTCGTACTTCCGCATCAACGCGCGCAACACCGGGCAGTTCGAGCGCACGCTGATCATCGCCGAGCGCGGCGCGCAGGTCAGCTACCTCGAAGGCTGCACCGCGCCGCAGCGCGACGAGCACCAGCTGCACGCCGCCGTGGTCGAGCTCGTGGCCCACGACGACGCCAAGATCAAGTACTCGACGGTGCAGAACTGGTATCCGGGCGACGAGCAGGGTCGCGGCGGGATCTACAACTTCGTCACCAAGCGTGGCCTGGCTGCCGGCAAGCGCTCGCACATCGCTTGGACCCAGATCGAGACGGGCTCGGCGATCACCTGGAAGTACCCCAGCGTCGTGCTGCGCGGCGACGATTCGCGCGGCGAGTTCCATTCGGTGGCGGTGTCGAACCACCGCCAGCAGGCCGACACCGGCACCAAGATGATCCACATCGGCCGCAACACCGCGAGCCGCATCGTCTCCAAGGGCATCAGCGCCGGCCACGCGAGCAACAGCTACCGCGGCCTGGTGAAGATCGCACCCACTGCCGAGGGCGCTCGCAACCACAGCCAGTGCGATTCGTTGTTGATCGGTCCTGACTGCGCAGCGTACACCTTTCCCACCGTGCAAGCGGCGCGCAGCGACGCCGTCGTCGAGCACGAGGCGACGACGACGCGCATCTCCGAGGAGCGGCTGTTCTACTGCCAGCAACGCGGCATCGCGCCCGACGAGGCCACGGCGCTGATCGTCGGCGGCTTCTGCCAGGCGGTGATCGACGAGCTGCCGATGGAGTTCGCGCTCGAGGCGAAATCGCTGCTCGCGGTGTCGCTCGAAGGCGCGGTGGGCTGACGCCGGGCAACGCACAGGAGATGCCATGACCTCCCAGAACGACCCGCTGCTTCAGGTGCGCGGCCTGCGCGTCGACATTGGTGAACGCCACGTGCTGAGGTCGATCGACTTCGACATCGCGGTGGGCGGCCTCACGGTGCTGATGGGCGCGAACGGCAGCGGCAAGAGCACGCTGGGGCTCGCGCTCGCCGGCCATCCGCGCTATTGCATCGCGGGTGGCCGCGTGCGCTTCGCCGGCGGCGACCTGCTCGCGCTCGACGCCACGGCGCGGGCCCGCACCGGACTCTTCGTGTCGGTCCAGGCACCGCCCGATATTCCCGGCGTGAAGACGAGCCTCTTCCTGCGCAGCGCGGTCAATGCGGTGCGCGCCGCACGCGGCGAACAGGAGCTGGATGCTTACGACTTTCTCGGTGGCCTGCGCGCGCAAGCCGCAGCGCTCGGTCTGCCCGAGGGGTTGCTGAACCGCCCTGTCAACGACGGCTTCTCGGGCGGCGAGCGCAAGCGCAACGAGCTGCTGCAGCTCGCGTTGCTGCAGCCCCGACTCGCGCTGCTCGACGAGATCGACTCCGGGCTCGACGTCGACGGTATGCGGGTGGTGGTCGACTTCGTCCGTGCGCAGCGCGCGCGCGGCACGGCCTTCCTGGTCATCACGCACTACCTGCAGATGATCGAAGCACTCGCACCCGATGCCGTGCTGCGGCTCGACGAGGGCTGCATCGCCGAGACCGGCGGCCTCGCGCTCGCGCGCGGGATCGCCGAGCGCGGCTTCGCGCACGGCGCTCCCGAGCGCGCGACCGAAGCCGTACCCACCTAGGAACGCCGATGGACGCCGCCCGCGCCGACATCCTCGCCGCTCGCCACCGGTTGACCACACAGGGCTGGATCGCCCCCAGGAGCGAGGCGTTTCGGCACCTCGAGCCGCCACCGGTCGAGGCTTGGCTCGGCGACATCGAGGCAGCACCCGCGGCCTGCGAAGCGCCGCCGTTGGCCGGTGCCGGCTGGACGCTGCATCCGGTGGGCTCACGGCCGGGTGGCAGCGTCGAAGCGCGCTGGCTCGACGCCTTCGATGCACAACAGCGCGCCGAGCTGTTCGCCGGGCTGCCTGCGCCGGGCGACGGCGACGCGGCGCCGTTCGCCTGGGCCCACCGCGCCTTGTGCCGCCAGGGCCTGCGTCTTTACGTCGGCGGTGGCTCTGGCGTCGGCACCGCCTGGCTGCAGCTGCGGCGCAAACCGCAGGCCTCCGTCGAGGCACCGCTGCTGGTGGTCGACCTCGCCGACAGCGCGCATTGCGTGCTGATCGAGGTCCACGAGCGCGACGCGTCGGGCTGCTCGCATACGATCACGCAGAACCTGCAGGCGCACCTGCGCCTCGGCCGCGGCGCGACGCTCGTCCACCTGCGGCTCGCGATGCCCGGAGTGGCCGATCAGTGGGCGCACTTCGTCGACGCCCGCCTGGGCCCGGGAGCTCGATACGAACAGGTGCTGGTCGGTGCGGGCAGCGGCTACCACCTTCAGCAGGTCGGGCTCGAGCTGCACGCCGCGCAGGCCACGGCGCGGCTGGGCAGCGTGCTGTTCGCCCCGGGCGCGGCACTGGCGTTGCGCGTGCAGGCGTCGCACCGGGCCGAACACACCGCGAGCGCAGTCGACGCGCTGGCGCTGGCCGGGGGAGACGCCCGCGCAGTCGTGAACACCCAGGCGCGCATCGCGCCGGGCGCCGCACAGGCCGATGTTCGACAGCGTCTGACCGGCATCCCCACCGGCGGCCAGCCGCGGATCGTTCTGCGCCCGCAGCTCGAAATTCACCACGATCAGGTGCAGGCCGCGCACGGCGCGACCTGGGGCGCGGTGCCCGAGGACACGCTGTTCTATGCGCGCCAGCGCGGCCTCGACGAAACGCAGGCCAGAGCCCTCGTCATCGGCGGGCTGGCCCAGGCAGTGGTCGACCGCGCTCTGGGCGATGCGGAAGTGGCCACCGCATCGGGGATCGACGCCTGGATCGCGCAAGGCGTGGCACGGCACTTGGCCTGAGAACGAAGGAGACGACGATGGGTGATCGACTGCCGGCGCTCGCGCTGGCCCGCGCATTCCCGGCCCTCGCACAGACGGTCAACGGCCGGCCGCTGGCCTACCTCGACAACGCCGCCAGCACGCAGGTGCCGCTCGCGGTGCTCGACGCGATGCGCGATTTCGACATCCGCGACCGCGCCAACATCCACCGCGGCGTGCACACGCTGAGCCAGCGTGCGACACAGGCCTACGAGCACGCCCGCGCAACGCTCGCGCGCTACGTCGGCGCCGGTCCGGATCACGAACTGGTGTTCACCTCGGGTGCGACCGAGGCGCTGAACCTGGTCGCCCACGGCTTGAGCGACGGCGCATTCGCGGAGCCCTGGCTGCGCCCGGGCGACGAGATCATCGTCAGCGGCCTGGAGCACCACGCCAACCTGGTGCCGTGGCAGGTGGCGGCGCTGCGCAGCGGAGCGACGCTGCGGGTGCTGCGCCCCGATGCCGCGGGTGGACTCGATACCGCCGCCCTTGCGCCGCTGCTCGGGCCGAAGACGCGCGTCTTCGCGCTGACCGCGTGCGCCAACGCCACCGGCCATCGGCCACCGTACGAAGCGCTGCTTGCGCTGGCGGCGCGATCCGGCGCGCTGACCGTGCTCGACGCTGCGCAAGCGGCGGCCCACGCGATGCCGCGGATGGCCACGCTGGCCTGCGACTTCATGGCCTTCTCGGGCCACAAGATGCACGGGCCGATGGGCACCGGCGTACTCGTCGGCCGCCGCGCGGCGCTCGACCGGCTCGCGCCGCTGCGGCTGGGCGGCGACATGGTCGAGTCGGTGAGCTGGGACGAGACCCGGTTCGCGCCGCTGCCCGCGCGGCTCGAGGGCGGCACGCCGAACGTCGCCGGCGCGGTCGGGCTCGCCGCGGCGGCCGAGTTCATCGAAGGCTTCGGCCGCGACTCGATCGACGCCCATGTCGTGCGCCTTCGCGGCGCGGCCGCCGCGGGCCTGGCGGCGCTGCCCGGCGTGCACGTGCTCGCGCCGAGCGAAACCCGGGCGGCGATCGTCTCGTTCGTCGCCGACGGCGTGCACTCGCACGACATCGGCACGCTGCTCGACGAGCAAGGCATCGCGGTGCGCACGGGTCACCATTGCGCGCAGCCGCTGCTCGACCATCTCGGCGTCGGGCCGACGACGCGGGCGTCGTTCGCGCTCTACAACACCCTCGACGAGGTCGAGCGACTGATCGACGGCGTCGCGCACGCGCTGAAGGTGTTGCGATGAGACGCCGCCGGGCCGCCCCAAGGCGCCTCGCTCCCGCTCGGGGGGACGCGAGCGCAGCGAGCAAGGGGGCGCGATGAGACGCCGCCGGGCCGCCCCAAGGCGGCTCGCTCCCCCTCGGGGGGAAGCGAGCGCAGCGAGCAAGGGGGCGCGATGAATGCAGTAGACGCCGGCAACGAGCTGTACCGCGAGCTGGTGCTCGAGCACAAGCGCGCGCCGCGCAACTTCGGTGCACTCGACGCGGCGACGCATCGAGCGCAGGGCCACAACCCTCAGTGCGGCGACGACGTCCGCGTCGAGCTGCGGGTCGAGGGCGGGCGACTCGCCGACATCCGCTTCGCCGGTCAGGGTTGCGCGATCTGCATCGCGTCGGCGTCGATGATGACCGAGGCGGTCAAGGGCCGCGCCATCGCCGAGGCCGAGCAGCTGCAGCAGCGGTTTCGTGCCGTGCTCACGGGGCAGCTCGACCCGGAGTCCGCTGTGCTCGGCAAGCTCGAAAGCCTGGCCGGCGTGCGCCGCTATCCGGCGCGTATCAAGTGCGCGCTGCTCGGCTGGCACGCGCTGATGCATGCGCTGGCCAATGTCGAGGCCCCGGCCGATGCACCCGAGCGCCCTCAGGGCAGGGCCTCGCCCGACCGGCCCTCCGCAAGGGTCGGGCAAAGTGGCAAATCCGCCCTCGCGTAGGAGAATTCACGCGATGAGTCGCTACCAGAGCGTCACTTCGACCCGCGCCGTTCAGGTCGGGCGCGTTCCCGACGGCGCGCCGGTCGAGCTGCCTGCCGGTACCGCGGCGCAGGTGGCGCAGGCGCTCGGCTCGTCGTACACGCTGCTGGTTGCAGGTCGCCTTCTGCGCCTGGCCGGCGCCGACGCCGAGGCGTTCGGCCTCGCCATACCTCAGGCAATCGAGGTTCCCGCCGATGCGACGCCGCAGGACGTGCCGGCGCTGGTGTGGCGCACGCTCGCCACCTGCTACGACCCCGAGATCCCGGTCAACATCGTCGACCTCGGACTCGTCTACGGCTGTGATATCGAGCCCATGGACGACGGTGCGCAACGCGTGCGCGTGCGCATGACGCTCACCGCACCGGGCTGCGGAATGGGCGAGGTGATCGCCAACGAGGTGTGCGACAAGGTGCTTGCGCTGCCGCACGTCGGGGAGGCCACGGTCGAGCTGGTGTTCGACCCGCCGTGGGACCGCTCACGCATCTCGGAGGCGGCGCAGCTCGCGCTCGGGCTTTGAAGCGCATGGCGCCGGTCTTACCCATCGCGCGGCCGGGTCACAGTGCACCCGCTGCGGATTTCGACGCGCCTCTGGCGATGCTCGCCGACTGCCATCGCCGGGTCGAGCGCCAGTGCGCGACGCTCGAGCGTCTGGGGCCGCACCTCGCGGCTCACGGCGCCGATGGTCCCGCGCGCGAAGCCGCCCTCGCGGTGCTGCGCTACTTCGACACCGCGGCGCCGAACCACCATGCCGACGAGGAGGATGACCTCTTCCCGGCACTGATCGAAGCGATGGCCGGCTCGGACGCAGTGTGCATTCGCGAGATCATCGCGGCGCTCACGGCTGACCACCGCGAGCTGGAGCGGCGCTGGGCCGTGCTGCGGCGCGTGCTCGCAACGGTCGCCGCCGGTCAGCCCGCCACGCTGAACGACGACGACGTGCAGGCCTTTGCGGCGATCTATGCACGCCACATCGCGCGCGAGGAAGGCGAATTGCTGCCAATGGCCAAGCGCCTGCTCGGCGACGCCGACCTCGACCGCATCGGCGCGGCCATGCGCCGCCGGCGCGGGCTGCCGGGATGAGGCGCCGACCGGGCACTATCGGGTCGATGCTCAGATCGCGCGCCGCGTCATCATCGACTTGATCTTGCCGATCGCCAGCACCGGATTCAGCCCCTTCGGACAGGCATCGACACAGTTCATGATCGAACGACAGCGAAACAGCCGGTACGGGTCCATCAGGTTGTCGAGCCGCTCCCCGGTGGCGGTGTCGCGGCTGTCGACCAGAAACCGGTAGGCCTGAAGCAGCCCCGCCGGTCCCACGTACTTGTCGGGGTTCCACCAGAAGCTGGGGCAGGCGCTCGAGCAGCAAGCGCAGAGGATGCATTCGTACAGGCCATCGAGTTCGTCGCGCGCCTGCGGCGACTGCAGCCGCTCCTTCTCCGGCGGCGGATCGTCGTTGATCAGGTACGGCTTGATGGAGTGGTACTGCTTGAAGAAGTGCGTCATGTCGACGACGAGATCGCGGATCACCGGCAGCCCGGGAATCGGCTTCAGCACGATGGGGTCGGCGAGCGAGCGCAGCGCGGTCACGCAGGCGAGTCGGTTCTTGCCGTTGACGTTCATGGCGTCCGAACCGCAAACGCCCTCGCGGCACGAGCGCCGAAAACTCAGGCTCGGATCGATCGACTTGAGCCTCACCAGGCTGTCGAGCAGCATGTGCTCACCGGCGATCGGCTCGAGCGTGAAGGTCTGCATGCGCGGCGCGGCATCCGAATCGGGGTCGTACCGGTAGACGTGGAACCTGCGCATGGGGGCTCAAAGACCTGGGCGAGCGGGCTTCCTTGCGACAGATCCCACCTGTTCGGTGCCCGCACCCGCCGCGTCGAGCCCGCAGGCGATCCAGTCTGCACCGAAAAGTTCGACCGGGTGCGGAGTTCGAACGCTGCCGTTGCCGCACATCATCGAACTTGCCGGGCAATAGCGGTCACAGCCCCAACAGATGCGCTCGGGGTGTTCGGGCCGCAGCGGAAACTTCTTCGCCACAGGATGAACCGTCGGCGTCGCGTCACCCGTCCTTGCCGTCCAGACGCGTCGCGAGCAGCCAGGGTGCGAAGACGAACAGGTAGATCAGGAACGCCGCGCTCCACGCAAGCGCTGCGCACACGAGGGACGCCATCAGGTGCTGCGGCGCGACCAGCGGCACCACGACGCGCACCATCGCGGCACCGATCACCAGCAGATAGGCCACCACTTCCGCCCTCGAGGCGCGCAAGGGGCGCCCCGTGTGGCCGCGTGCGGTGCGTGTGATCATGCCGATGACGAGGCCTGCGGTGGCCCCGATGGCCAGCGCATGCACCCCGGCGGACGCGCTCGTCGCGCCGAGCTGGGATGCTGCGAGCAGCGCAAATCCGATCGGGATCCAGGCGTAGGCCGCGTGGAGGACCCACAGAATCGGCCGGTTGCGCGTGACCCACGGTCGCCATTGAAGCTGGCGCAGGAGCTGCAGCGCCGCTGCTGCGGCGAAGGCCAGCGAGCCCGCTGGACCAGCGGGGGCAAGCACCCAGCCGGCAAGAGCTAGCGCGGTGACCCACAACGTGGCCGCTTCAAGCGGGCGTCGGAGCTTCAGCCCGAGGCCCGGGGTCGCATTGACCGTGAACGCCGGAATCACTCGCCCGGCGATCACGCACTCGATCATGACGATCAGCGCGAGCCCTGCATGCAGCGCGCGCATCGGTGGCACGTCGAGCATGCCGACGACAGCGAGGTGGAAGACCAGGTTGGCCGTCGACAGCAACAGCAGGATGACCACCAGTGGCAGGTTGCGCCGGCTGCGCGCGCGCACCAGCACGTCGAGCACGATGGCGGCCACCAGCGGCAGCAGCGCCAGATCCAGCGCTGCGTAGACCGAATACGGCGCCACCAGCGCCGACAGCCTGGCCGCGAGCCACAGGGCAGCGAGCGAACCGAGCAGCGGACCCCGCGGGGTGGCCAGGCCCGTCCACGCCTTGCCCGCCGTCAGCAGAAAACCGACGATGACCGCGGTGGCGAAACCGAACAGCATCTCGTGCGCATGCCACAGCGCGGGCGCCAGCGACAAATTCAGGTTCAGCCAGCCGAAGAAGGCCGCCACCCAGACCGGGACCGCCAGTGTGGCGAAGACGGCAGCGCCCAGGTAGAACGGTCGGAAACCGAGGCGCAGCACGGGCCAACCACGGGGCGCCTGGGCCGCCTTCTCGTTGCCTGCGCGGGGCACGACCCGCAGCGACATGGTGTCGAGCGAACGGGAACGCGGGTTGTTCAAGGCAGCGCTCTCAACATGTACTGCACGCGCATGTTATAGACAATCGCACCCTAAAGCAATACACTGCATGCATCTTTAAGGACATTGCATGCGACTCGCCGAGTACACCGACTACACGTTGCGCGTGCTGATGTACTGCGCCGCCCACCACGGCGAGTTGGTGACGATCAGCGAAATGGCCGAGCGGCACGGGGTGTCCAAGAACCACCTGATGAAGATCGTCAACGACCTCGCGCGTCAAGGTCTTCTCGAGACCACGCGCGGACGCGGCGGCGGTGTGCGCCTGCTCAAAGACCCGGCGAGCATCCGCGTCGGCGATGTCGTGCGTTCCTCGGAAACCGACTTCCGGCTCGTCGAATGCTTCGACGCAAGCACCAACGAGTGCTCGTTGACGCCGCGCTGCCGCCTGAGGCACGTGTTCGACGCTGCGCTCAAGGCCTACTTCAAGGAACTCGACGACGCCTCGCTGGCTGACATCACCGGCCCGGCCCCGAACAGAGCCAGCCGCTCGCGCGGCGTTCCCGGCGTCAGCGAGGCGCCGATCCTGGTGCCCAGGCATAAGGCCCGGCCCGCCAGGGTCTAGCCATCCACCCCTTTGCGGCACGCGATTCCATCGAACCAGTGCAGTACCACCTCGGAGGAAGAATCCATGTCACTGCCCCACTTGCACCTTTCGCCCGATGCCATCTACCCCTTCGACGCCCGAGGCGTGGCCAAGCGGTTCCGCCACGCGGCGATCTTCGGCGCGCTCGACAGCCTGCAGCCGGGCGAAACCATGCGGTTCGCCAACGATCATGACCCTCTTCCGCTGCTCGGCCAGATCGCGCAGCGCTATGGCGATCGGGTCGCTGTCGCGTATCGCCAGCGCGAACCGGGTGCTGTGGTGATCGACTTCAGCGTGCGCTGAGCTTGACCGTGCAGTTGTCATGGGCGGCGGGCCTGGTGCTAGCCTCAGGCATCGACCACTCGAAGACGCTGGCCCCGATGGCGTTGACCGACTCGTGAGACTGCACGTGGTGTCGGACCTGCACCTCGGCGTGTCCGGGTTCGACCTGCCCGACACCACGGCCGACATGATCGTGCTGGCGGGTGACATCGCGCGTCCGCCCGACGCCTGCGCTTGGGCGCGGCGCCTGGGCAAGCCGGTGATCTACGTGGCCGGCAACCACGAGTTCTACGGCGGGAGCGTCGACGGCACGATCGCAGCGCTTCGCGCGCACAGCGCAGGCACGGCGATCCACCTGCTGGAGGCCGACGAGCTGATTGTCGAAGGCGTGCGATTTCTGGGCACCACGCTGTGGAGCGACTTCTCGGTCGTCGACGGGGCCGAGCGCGCGCAGGCCGAGGAACAAGCCGTGGCAATGATCCGCGACTTCAGCCGCATCCGCGCCGATTCGTCGGCCGAGCGCCTGTTCTCGCCGGCCGATTCGATCGAACTCTTTCGTCGCTCGGCCGCGTGGCTGCAGCGCAAGCTCGACCAGCGGTGGAGCGGTCCGACGGTCGTGGTCACGCACCACGCGCCTTCGCGCCAGAGCATCCATCCGCGGTTCGCCGGCTCGCCACTGAACGCCTGCTTCGTGTCCGACGCCGAGCGCCTGATGGGCCTCGAGCGCGTGGCGCTGTGGATCCATGGCCACACGCACGACAGCTTCGACTACACCGTGCAAGGCACGCGGGTGCTCTGCAACCCGCGCGGCTACGCGAAGAACGGCGTCAGCGAGAACGCCGCTTTCCACGCCGGGCTGGTGGTGCGGGTCTAGCGA
>DATIFD010000396.1:0-4154 GCA_035455385.1 Burkholderiaceae bacterium | reverse complement strand
CTCGGCCACCGCTGCCGCCGGCTGGGCGAACAAGGAAAAACTGCGGATGCCGGCGCGCTTCCAGATCAGGTGCGTCAGGTCGATGGTCGTCTTGCGGCCGGCGGCGTAGCCAAGCGTGACCAGGGTGCCGCCCGGCGCGAGCGAGGCCACGCCCTGGGCCAGGATGTCGCCGCCGATCGCGTCGATGACGATGTCGGCCCCGCGGCCACCACTCATGCGCCGAACGCCGTATTCCAGGCTTTCCTGCGTGAGGTCCACGATTTCCTCAAAGCCGTGGGTGCGGGCCAGCGCGGCCTTCTCGGCGCTGGAGGTACTGGAGATCGCATGACTCGCGCCCAGAGCCCGCGCAAGCTGCGTCACCGCGTTGCCCACCGAGCCGCCGATCGCCGGCGCGAACACGCTCTTGCCTTCGCAGAACCCCGCCTGCATCAGCGCCAGGTATGCCGTCAGATAGGCCACCGGCAGGCCCGCCGCGGCGCTGGCTGGCATGTCGGCCGGGATCACGGTCAAGTCCTCCTGGCGCACAGAGACCACCTCGGCATAGGTACCCGCCTCGCGCACGCCGTAGGCGCCCGCGAACATGACGCGCGTGCCGACCGCAAAGCCCGTGTCGCTGGCCTCGTCGATCACGCCCGCCCCCTCGCTGCCGGGCACCAGCGGCGCCCTGGTGCCGGGCATGCCGCCGGTCATGATGGTGTTCTCCAGAGGCGTCACACCCGCAGCCGCCATGCGCACCAGAGCGCGGCCGGGCGAGAGGGCGGGCTTGGGTACCTCCGCCAGCTTCAGGCATTCAACGCTGCCGAACTGCTCGGCCATCATGGCTTGCATGGAAAGGTCTCCTGCTCGTTGCGGATGAGGATGCGTCTGGCGTGTGCGAGGCCGAAGTGCGGTCCCGATGCGCGGGCCGCCAGGGCAACGCGACGGACGATCGCGTCATTCAGCGAGAGTGCTGGCCCGAACATGCAGAGCTGTTCGGGGGGCTGCCAAACGGTCCGTGTGAAATGGCGCATCGCTACTCCGTTGGATGGAAGCGGATGCTAGGTAGGCGGGCGGCTGAATGGAATGCGCGTGGGTGCAAGGCGCCCTTGCGCGGAATCAACGGGCAAGCGGCAGTCAATCGTCGTCGTAGCCGCGCGCCCGCTCAAGCAGCTCGGTCGTCCCGATCACCGCATTGAGGCCGTCGAAGTCCAGCATGCGCTCGCGCCACGGCGCCGTGCTGCCATGTTGGCGCAGGCTGTCGTAGTAGCCGCCAAGGGTGTGCGCCACCGCACGCGCGGTGCCACCGGGAAAGATGGCGATCCGAAAGCCGCGCGCCTGCAGCTCGGTGGCCGACAGCAACGGCGTCTGGCCGCCTTCGACCATGTTGGCAAGCAGCGCCGTGCGCCCGGCAAAGCGGCGGCACGCGGCATCGATCTCGGTCGACCCGCGCAGTGCTTCGACGAACAACGCGTCGACACCGCTGGCCAGATACGCTTCGGCGCGTTCCAGCGCGGCCTCCAGCCCTTCGACCGCGAGCGCGTCGGTGCGCGCCAGGATCAGGGTCGCGTCGCTGCGCCGGGCGTCGAGCGCCGCACGCAGCTTGCCGCACATCTCGCCGCGCGGCACCACCGCTTTGCCGCTGAGATGGCCGCAGCGCTTCGGAAAGGTCTGATCCTCGAGCTGGATCATCGCGGCACCCGCGCGCTCGAGGCCGCGCACCGTCCGCTGCACGTTCAGCGCGTTGCCGAAGCCGGTGTCGGCATCGACGATCACCGGCGCGGCCACGCGCTCGGTGATGCGCGCCAGCGTATCTTCCACCTCGCTGAAGGTGGTGAGGCCGACATCGGAGCGGCCGAGCCGCGTATACGCGATCGACGCGCCCGAGAGATACAGCGCCTCGAAGCCGGCACGCTCGGCCATCAGCGCGCTCAGTGCGTCGTAGATGCCCGGTGCCAGCAGCAGCCGCGGCTCGGCCAGGCGTTGCTTCAAGGTGGCGTTCATGCGTCGTGGCTCCTCAGTTGTCGTGCCTCAGTTGCCGCGCGGAAGTGCGCGCCGCGATCGCGCCGCCCGCCACCGCGCTCAGCAGGCCGTTGCCCGACAGGTAGCCCCAGATCGCAGGGCCCGACACGCCGCGCGCGGCGCCACCGGCCGCGAGCAGGTTTGGCAACGGCGCGCCCGATTCGTGCAGCACGCGGGTGTCGGCGTCGATGTCGAGGCCACCTTGCGTATGGAACAGCGCGCCGGTGACGCGCACCGCGAAGTACGGCGGCGAGAGTCGCGTGCCGGCCAGCGTCTCGCTCAACGTGGCGGCATCGCAGCCGATGCACGCGGCGAGCGCCGTGGCGTCCGGCGCGGCGCGCAGTGCACCGGCCGCCTCGGCCGCGACGAAGTCGGGAAAGCCGCGCGCCAGTGCGAGCAGGCGCGCGTCGAACACGTCCCATGCGATGCCGCCGGGCTGGGCCAGCACCTGCACCGAAGCCTCGGAGTAGCCGAGCGTCTCGTCGTGAAAGCGCCGGCCGTGCGCGTTGACCTGGATGCCGCCTTCGGTCATCACCGCCCAGGTGATCAGCGCGCCCTGCGGTACCGCCCACGAGCCGTGGCCCTGGCATGCTTGCATGTCGGCCAGGCGGGCGCCGAGCGCGCGGCCCCACGCGACCGCGCTGCCGTCGTTGCCCGTGTGGCCGGCGAACACCGCATCGCGCATCGCGGAAAGCCACTCGCGCACCATCGCAGCGTTGCCGCCGAAGCCATTGCAGGCCAGCACGAGGACGCGGCACGCCAGGTGTTCGATGCGGCCATCGGGCCGCGTGAAGCCGACGCCCAGCGCGCGGCCCTCGGCATCGCACCACAGCTCGCACACCCGCGCGTGGGTGAGCAGCACGGCTCCGCTGCGCGCGGCCGCGGCCTCGAGCGCTTGCACCAGCGCCGCGCCGGTGCGCTGCGGCAGCGCGTGCATGCGGCGCTGCGTGTGGCCGGGATAGAGAAAACCGTCGAGCAGTTCGAACGCCAGCCCATGCCGCTGCTGCAAGGTGTCGAGCGCCGGACCGATGGCTTGTGTGTACGCCGTCACCAGATGCGGTGCTGCACGGCCCTTGGCCTTGGCCTGGATGTCGGCCGCGAATTGCGCCGGGCTGTCGCCATGCACGCCCGCGGCGCACTGCACCGCAGTGCCGGCCGCCGGAATGAAGCCCGATGACAGCGCGGTCGAACCCCGCGGCGTGGCATCGCGCTCGAGCAGCACGCAGTCGATGCCGGCGTCGCGCAGCGCGACCGCCGCGGTGAGGCCGCACGCGCCCGCGCCGACGATGGCCACCGGCGCTTCGGGCGTGCCGGCGGGCATCGACTGGGCGCGCCGCACGCTGGGTTCGATCATCGCCCGGCTCTGCAGGCGCTCACGTCGGCCGATGCAGGTACTGCCCGCGCGGCTTGCCGATCACGTCGCCGTTCTCGTAGATCCTGTGGCCGCGCAGGAAGGTGGCGTCGACGTGCGCCGACAGCTCGAGCCCTTCGAACGGCGTGTAGCCCTGCGTCGAGGGCGACGACTTGGCGCGGATGGTCCAGGTGTGCATTGGGTCGACGATCGCGATGTCGGCGTCGAAGCCCTCGGCGATGTCGCCCTTGCTGTTCAGGCCGTAGCGCTGCGCCGGATTCCAGCTCGTCACGCGCGCCATGTGGTTGTAGCCCATGCCGCGCTTGGCGCCTTCGCTGACCAGCGCGGGCAGCAAGTATTCCGTGCCGCCGAAGCCCGACTTGGCCATCCAGATGTTGCCGAAGTAGCGCTTCGGGATCTTGGTCTCGTGGCGGCAGCAGGCGTGGTCGGAGCAGACCCAGTCGAGCTCGCCGGCGAGCAGCGCCTCCCACAGGAACTCCACGTCCTCGCGCGGCCGGATCGGTGGATTCACCTTCGCCAGCTCGGCCGCCTTCGACGTGATGTCGAGCATCAGGTGACCGATCGTCACTTCGCGGCGGAAGTCGATGTGCGGGAACGTCTCGGCCATCATCATCGCCGCCTGCACCGCCTTGCGCGAGCTGAGGTGCAGCAGGTTGATGTTCGGCAGCGCGGCCTCGTTGGCGAGGTAGCTGGCGATGAACACCGCGAGGCCTTCCGAGTGCTGCGGCCGCGACGCGCTGTAGGCGGCGAGTCCCTTCAGCGACTTGTCCTTCTCCACGATCTT
>DATIFD010000395.1:0-5251 GCA_035455385.1 Burkholderiaceae bacterium | reverse complement strand
CGCCAATCTGATGGAGATGCTGTCGTCCGGGCTGCCGGTGAAGGTGCTGGTGCAGACCTCCGATCTGCTGGAACAGACCTCGATCGGCACCGGGCACTTCGCTTTCGGGGTTCGCAGCGCGCGGCTGGCCACCACCGCGATGGGCCTGGGCGGGATGTTCGTGCTGCAGTCGGCGGCGTCCAACCTCTACGCGCTGCGCGACCGCATCGTGCAGGGGGCGGCGTGCCGCGGGCCGGCGTTGTTCAGCGTCTATGCCGCGGCGCCCGACGTCACCGGCGTGCTGCCGCCGTACCTCAACGCCGCAGCGGCAATGCAGTCGCGCGCCTTCGCGGCGTTCAGTTACGACGCCGCCGCCGGGTCGAACTGGGCGACGCGCTTCTCGCTGGAGAACAATCCGCAGCCCGAAGTGGATTGGTCCGTCGAGACGCTGGACTACGTCGACACGGTGCAGCAGCGGGCCGGCGAGCGCTGCGCCTTCACGTTCGCCGACTTCGCGATGTGCGACCCGCGGCGCGCGGGGCACTTTGCCCTCGTGCCGCGCGAGCGCTGGACGGCGACGATGCTGCCGGCGGCCGACTGGCTCGAGCTCGACGAGCACGAGGCGGCGCAGCGGGTGCCGTACCTGCTGGCCGTCGACCGCGACGATTCGCTGCAGCGGGTGATCGTCGACGCCCGCCTGATGCAGGCGGTGCGGCACTGCCTGTTGCTGTGGCGCCGGCTGCAGGAGCACGGCGGCATCAACGACTCGCACGCGCAGCGGTTGCTCGAGCGCGAGCGTGCGGCATGGGCGGCCGCTCAGGCTGCCGCGGCGCCTCCGGTGGCGAGGGCCGAAGCGGCGGAGGCGGTGGCGCCGCAGGTGTCGGAGCCCGAGCTGCCATCGCACTCGCGCGACGAAGCCTGGATCGACACGCCGCGCTGCCCAAGCTGCAACGAGTGCCAGTTGATCAACCCGCAGATGTTCGGCTACGACGAGCGCAAGCAGGCGTACATCAGGGACATCACCGCCGGTAACTATCGCCACCTCGTCGAGGCGGCCGAGAGCTGCCAGGTCGCGATCATCCATCCCGGTAAACCGCGCGATCCGAATGAGCCCGGGCTCGAAGAACTGCTCGCCCGGGCCGAGCCGTTCCGCTGAAACGCCCGCAGGTTCACCGGCGTGCCGAGGTGGAGCCAGGGCGCAGCAATGCCGCCATGGCTGAGCAGAGCACTGCGCCAGGCGGCAACGCTTGAGGCGACCGTCTGCGCTCAGGCCGCGCGGCGCGGCGCACGCATCACGGCCCACACCGCCAACGCTTCGAGCACAACGAAGACGCCCAAGCTCCAGAACTCGTAGGGCACGCCGAGCAGATCGACCTTGGCGTCGGCACACGATGCGGTGGCCGCAAACACGTCGGGCAGCAGGCGGTCCAGTTGCAGCGCGCCGATGATGCGATCGGCCAGCGTCAGGTTGCACGAGGCCGACGCGCCGGCCACGAAGTGCTGCCACAGCGCCGACAGCACGCCCAGGTTGGCCAGCGCGATCACCAGCCCAGCGCTCACCAGCAGCCCGCGGCGGCTGCGCCAGAGCAGTGCCAGCGCGCCGGCCAGCACGATGACGACGAACTCCAGCCGCTGCAGCACGCACCACGGGCACGGCTGCATGTCGAAGCCGTGCTGCGTCACCAAGCCGGCTGTCACGGCCAGCAGCGCCACCAGTGCCACGCCGCCCAGCAGCCGGCGGCTGCCGGCGAGGGCGTCGGTCATGAGACCCCCTTGGCCATCCAGCCCGTCCCCCCGGCGGGGAGCAAGGGCCTTTGCAGCGTCCGTGCGCCCCTCATGCAACCTCGGCGATCAGCTCGATCTCGACGCAAGCGCCCATCGGGATCTGCGCGACGCCGAACGCCGAGCGCGCATGCGCACCTTGCGTGCCGAACACTTCGCCCAGCAGCTCGGATGCGCCGTTGATCACCAGGTGGTGCTCGGTGAAGCCCGGCGCGCTGTTGACCAGGCCGAGCAGCTTGACGATGCGCCTGACCTGATTCAGGTCGCCGATTGCGGCGTGAAGCGTGCCCATCAGGTCGATGGCCACCGCGCGCGCTGCCGCCTTGCCCTCGGCAGTGGCCATGCCGGCGCCGAGCTGACCCGCCCAGGCCTTGCCATCGCGTTTGGCGATGTGGCCCGACAGGAACAGCAGCGAACCTGTTCGCACGAATGGGATGTAGGCGGCGGCGGGCGTTGCCACCGGGGGCAGGGTGATGCCCAGCGCATGGAGGCGGTCGTAGACGGACATGGCGGCCCCTGAAAATCGGGAGCGCATCCTACACTCCCACCGATGCGCGCGTGGCACGGTGACCCCGGTCAGCGTTGGGCCACGGCGATGCTGGCGTGGCTCGGCGGCACCGCGCTGCAATTGCAGCAAACCGTGCTGTGGCCGATTGTGGCCAACACCGCGTGCGTGGTCGCCGGTGTCATCGGCATCGTGCTCGCGCTGCGCTGGACGCGGCGGCGCGTCGGGCACTGGCTGTTGTGCGCGGCGCTGGCCATCAGCGCATTCGGGATCACCGCCTGGCGCGCCGACGCGCGGCTGGGCGAACGGCTGTCGCCCGACCTCGAAGGCCGCGACCTGCTGGTGACCGGCGTCGTCGACCGATTGCCGCAGCTCGCGCCCGACGGGTTGCGCTTCGTGTTCGCGGTGGAGTCGGCGCGCAGCGATGGACACGATGTCTCGCTGCCGCCGCTGCTGGCTCTGTCGTGGTCCCGCGCCGCCGACGACGGCCTGCTGGCCGCACCGCAGACCGACCTGCGGGCCGGTCAGCGCTGGCAGCTGCCGATGCGACTGCGCCGGCCGCACGCGGCGGTCAACCCGCACGGCTTCGACGGCGAGCTGTGGCTGTTCGAGCAGGGGTTCGGCGCCACTGGCACCGTGCGCAACACCGTGAGTGGCCCGCAGCCGCGGCTGCTCGGCGACACCGGGTCGCGGCCCGTGGAGCGCCTGCGGCAGGGCGTGCGCGACGCCTTGCTGTTGCGCGTGAACGATCCGGGCATCGCCGGCGTGCTCGCCGCGCTGGCGGTCGGTGACCAGGCGGCGATCCCACGTGGCAAATGGGATCTGTTCCGCGACGCCGGCGTGGCCCATCTGGTCAGCATCAGCGGGTTGCACGTCACCATGTTCGCCTGGCTTGCCGGTGGCTGCATCGGCTGGGCCTGGCGGCGCAGTACTCGCGCCTGCCTGTTGTGGCCGGCGCCTCAGGCCGGGCGCGTTGGCGGGCTCGCTGTGGCGGCTGCGTACGCGCTGATCGCCGGCTTTGGCGTGCCGGCCCAGCGCACCTTGCTCATGCTCGCGGCCGTGGTCGGGCTGCGCGCGACCGGCACGCACTGGCCATGGCCGCTGGTGTGGCTTGCCGCAGCGGCGACCGTCACCGCGGCCGATCCGTGGGCGTTGCTGCAGGCGGGGTTCTGGCTGTCGTTTGCAGCCGTCGGCCTGCTGATGGTCAGCGATCCACTGCACCAGCAGGCCCCGCCCGGTGGCGCGTGGTCGCGGCTGCGCGGCGCGGTGCGCACGCAGGCCGTGGCCACGCTCGGGCTGGCGCCGCTGTCGCTGGCGTTCTTTCAGCAGGTGTCGGTCGTCGGCTTTGCGGCCAACCTGGTGGCGATTCCGTGGATCACGCTGGTGGTGACGCCGCTGGCGCTCTCCGGCGCGGTGCTGCCCTGGCTGTGGCAGCCTGCCGCGTGGGCGCTGTCGGCGCTGGTCGGCGCGCTGCAGGCGCTGACGGATTGGCCGGGCGCCGTGTGGAGCGTGCCGGCAGCGCCGCCCTGGGCTGTCGTCGCAGGTCTTGCAGCCGCAGGGGTCGGGCTGCTGCCGTTGCCATGGCGGCTGCGTCTGCTGGCGCTGCCGTTGGCGCTGCCGTTGTTGTGGCCGGCCACGGCGCTGCCACTGCCGGGCCGCTTCGAGCTGGTGGTGCTCGATGTCGGGCAGGGTTCCGCGGTGCTGGTGCGCACGCACGCCAGGCTGCTGGTCTACGACACCGGCCCGGCCTACGGGCACGACGCCGATGCCGGCCAGCGGATCATGGTGCCGCTGCTGCGGGCCCGTGGCGAACGCCAGGTGGATCTGCTGGTGCTGAGTCATCGCGACAGCGATCACGTCGGTGGTGCCGAATCACTGCAGTCGGCGCTGCCGGTGCGACGCTGGAGCACGTCGCTCGGGCCCGAACATCCGTTGCTGGCGCAGGCGCAGCACCGGCGTTGCGACGCCGGGCAACGATGGCAGTGGGACGGCGTCGACTTCGAAGTCTTGCACCCGACGCCCGAGGAGCATGCGATCGCCACCCGACCCAACGCGGTCTCGTGCGTGCTGCGGGTGGCGGACGCCGCCGGCCGCAGCGTGCTGCTGACCGGCGACCTCGAGGCGCCTCAGGAGGCGGCACTGGTCGGGCGCCTCGGTGCGGCGCTGCACAGCACGCTGCTGCTGGTGCCTCACCACGGCAGCAAGACCTCGTCGACCGACGCCTTCCTCGACGCGGTGCGGCCGCAGGTCGCGATGGTGCAGGCGGGCTATCGCAGCCGCTTCGGACATCCGGTGCCGGAAGTGTTGGCGCGCTACGGCACCCGCGGCATCATGCTGGTGCGCAGTGACCATTGCGGTGCATGGACCTGGAGCGACGGCGCGTCCCAGTGCGCCCGCGAGACGCGACGTCGCTACTGGCATTGGACGGGTGAGGCCATGGGTGCGGAAGTTGCTTCCCCGGCCAACGCAGGAGAAAGGCGCCATGAAGGCGAGCTTCGATGAGATGAACAGCGCCTCGGGCGTGCGGCCGCACTACGCCGCGTACCGGCGCTGGCTCGATGCGCAACAGGCCGCGATGATGAAGGCGCGCCGCGACGAGGCCGAGATCGTGTTCCGCCGCGTCGGCATCACGTTCGCCGTCTACGGCACCAAGGACGAGGACGGCGCCGGCACCGAGCGGCTGATCCCGTTCGACGTCATCCCCCGCATCATCCCGAAGCGCGAGTGGCAGGAGCTGGAGGCCGGTCTGCGGCAGCGGGTCAACGCGTTGAACCGCTTCGTGCACGACGTCTACCACGGCCAGGAGATCGTCAAGGCCGGCGTGGTGCCGCGCGAGCAGGTGGTGGGCAACGCGCAGTTCCGGCCCGAGATGATCGGCGTCGATGTCCCCGGCGGGGTCTACTCGCACATCGCCGGCATCGACATCGTGCGCGCCGCCGACCCCGACGGCAGCGGCACCTACTACGTGCTGGAGGACAACCTGCG
>DATIFD010000394.1:0-4330 GCA_035455385.1 Burkholderiaceae bacterium | reverse complement strand
CGCTGCACCTGGCCTGCATCTGGGCCGCCGGCATCGCGATCGCGCTGATGTCGATCATCATCCCGATCGGCGTCGTGCTGCGCTACGTCTTCGGCTTCGGTGCACAGTGGCCCGAACCGATCGCGATCCTGCTGATGGTGGTGTTCACCTTCGTCGGCGCGGCCGCGGCCTACCGCGCCGGCGGCCACATCGCGGTGGCGATGCTGACCGACGCGCTGCCGGCGGCGCTGCGCCGAGGCATGGCGCGGCTGGTCGACCTGCTGATGCTGCTGGTGTGCGCGTTCGTCGCGTGGTACGGCACGCGGCTGTGTCTCGAGACGATGGGCCAGTCGATCAGCGAGCTGCCGTGGTTGCCGGTGGGCGTCACCTACGCGGCGATCCCGCTCGGCGCGCTGGCCACGCTGCTGTTCGTGCTCGAGCGCATCGTGTGGGGCCCGCAGACCCTGCGTGCCGTGGTGCGCTTCGGCGAAGCAGGCTGAGCGGCGCTGGCGCATGGACACGCTCGTCCTGCTCGGCAGCTTCTTCGTGCTGATGATGATCGGCATGCCGGTGGCCTACTCGCTCGGCCTGGCGGCGCTGATCGGGGCGCTGTGGATCGACATCCCGCTCGACGCGGTGATGATCCAGCTCGCCTCCGGGGTCAACAAGTTCTCGCTGCTCGCGATTCCGTTCTTCGTGCTGGCCGGGGCCATCATGGCCGAGGGTGGCATGGCGCGGCGGCTGGTGGCGTTCGCCGGCGTGCTGGTCGGGTTCATCCGCGGCGGCCTGTCGCTGGTGAACATCATGGCCAGCACGTTCTTCGGCGCGATCTCGGGCTCGTCGGTGGCCGACACGGCCAGCATCGGCTCGGTGCTGATCCCCGAGATGGAGCGCAACGGCTATCCGCGCCCGTTCGCCACCGCGGTCACGGTGAGCGGCTCGGTGCAGGCGATCCTGATCCCGCCGAGCCACAACGCGGTGATCTACTCGCTGGCCGCCGGCGGCACCGTCAGCATCGCGGCGCTGTTCATCGCCGGCGTGCTGCCGGGGCTGCTGCTCGGGTTGACGCTGGCCGTGCTGTGCCTGGTCACCGCGCATCGCGAGGGCTATCCCAAGGGCGACGTGGTGCCGCTGAGGCAGGCACTGAAGATCGCGCTCGACGCGCTGTGGGGCCTGATGACGATGGTGATCATCCTCGGCGGCATCCTGTCGGGCGTGTTCACCGCCAACGAGAGTGCGTCGATCGCGGTGGTGTGGGCCTTCTTCGTCACGATGTTCGTCTACCGCGACTACAGGTGGCGCGACCTGCCCAAGCTGATGCACCGCACGGTCAAGACGGTGACGATCGTGATGATCCTGATCGGCTTCGCCGCCTGCTTCGGCTACCTGATGACGCTGATGCAGATCCCGCTGAAGGTGACGGCCTTCTTCACCAGCCTGTCGGACAACCGGTGGGTGATCCTGCTGCTGATCAACCTGATGCTGCTGGCGCTGGGCTGCCTGATGGACATGGCGCCGCTGATCCTGATCCTGACGCCGATCCTGCTGCCGGTGGTCAAGCTGCTGGGCGTCGACCCGGTGCACTTCGGCATGATCATGATGGTCAACCTCGGCATCGGGCTGATCACGCCGCCGGTGGGCACGGTGCTGTTCGTCGGCAGCGCGGTCGCCAAGCTGCCGATGGGCGTGATCACGCGCGCGATGGCGCCGTTCTTCGTGGCGCTGTTCATCGTGCTGATGATGGTGACCTATATTCCGTGGCTGAGCCTGTGGCTGCCGCGCGCCATGGGCCTTTAGCACGCCGCGGCGCGCCGAGGTCGCCGATGCCCACACCGATCTACGCCCCATCGTCCGGCAGCGACATCAGCGTCGCGTTCGCGCCGAGCCCCCGCTACCCCGACCCGCTGGTCGAGGTGCTCGACGATTCGTTCCTCAGGCTGCGGCTGTTCAGTGCCAGCGTCGAGCAACTCGCCACCGGGCTGCGCTGGGCCGAGGGGCCGGTGTGGTTCGGCGACGGGCGCTACCTGCTCTTTTCAGACATTCCGAGCAGCCGCATCCTGCGCTGGGACGAGACCACCGGCCTGACGAGCGTGTTCCGCGCGCCGTCGAACCACGCCAACGGCCACGCGCGCGACCGGCAGGGGCGGCTGATCGGCTGCGAGCACCTGACGCGGCGCGTCACACGCACCGAGTACGACGGCGCGATCACGGTGCTGGCCGACCGCTGGCAAGGCAAGCGCCTGAACTCGCCGAACGACATCGTCTGCGCGCGCGACGGCGGCATCTGGTTCACCGACCCGCTGTTCGGCATCGCCGGCCACTGGGAGGGCGAGCCCGCGCCGAGCGAGACGCCGTGGGCGGTGTACCGCATCGATCCGCGCAGCGGCGAGCTGCAGCGCGTGATCGACGACCTCGCGGCGCCCAACGGCCTGGCGTTCTCGCCCGACGAGAAGATCCTCTACGTCGTCGAGAGCCGCGGCGTGCCGCACCGCAAGATCTGGGCGTACGACGTCGGCGCGCACGGCACGCTGGCCAACAAGCGCCTGTTCGTCGACGCCGACGGGCCCGGCGCCTACGACGGCATCAAGGTCGACGTCAGCGGGCACGTCTGGTGCGGCTTCGGCAGCAGCAGCGGCGCCGATGCCGACCGGCTCGACGGCGTTCGCGTCTACGACGCCGGCGGCAAGGCGGTCGCGCACATCCACCTGCCCGAGCGCTGCGCCAACCTGTGTTTCGGTGGTGCGAAGAACAACCGCCTGTTCATGGCGGCCAGCCACTCGCTGTACGCGCTGTACGTCAACACCACCGGCGCGGTCTGAGGCGCGGGGACGATCGCGTCTAGTCGACCAGCGCCCACACCAGGCCACCGATGCCGAGGCCGACACCGGCCGGCAGACCCCAGCGCTCGAGCTTCGACACCTCGCGGCCGACCACCACTTCCACCGGCACGGTGGCCTCCTCGAGCACCCGGTTGGTCACCGAGTCTTCGAGCATGCGGGTCAGCGAGTTCCTGCGCGCGGTGCCGATCACGATGTGGTGGCACTGCAGACGCTGCGCGGCGCGGCAGATCTCCTCGGCGCGGTCGCCCATGCGCCATTCGTCGGCGAACGGCACGGCGGCACGCTGCAGCAGTTCGCGCGCACCGGCCAGCGCGGCCTCGGCCCGCTCGCGGTGCCAGGCCGCGCGATCGGCGCGGCTGACGAAGCGCGAGATGTGCCGCGACAGACGCGGCTGCACGTGCAGCAGATGCAGCCTCAGGTCGTGATCGCGCCGGTACTCGTCGACCGCGTGGCGCAGCGCGTTCAGGCTGTTGTCGGACCCATCGATGGGCACCAGCACGTTGAGCATGGGCGTTTCTCCTCGGTCGTGATTCGGGCCGCGGCGCGGACGCTGGCCGGCCATGGCCTGCAGCCGCGCGTGGATGCGCGATTCGAGCTTGCGGTGGTTGTGCACGAAGGCGGCCACCAGCACCAGCGGCACCAGCCCGTACAGCGCGTGCGGAGCCACGGCCTGCCCGAGCGCGTCGCGCAACGCCGACTCGTTCAGCATCATCGTCACCGCCGTCCACACCAGCACGCCCGAGCCGAGGTAGACCACCGCCGGGAAGCGCTCGACCACCTTCAGCACCAGCGTGCTGCCCCACATCACGATCGGCACGCTGATCGCCAGCCCGATCACCACCAGCAGCAGGTTGCCATGCGCGGCGCCGGCGACGGCCAGCACGTTGTCCAGCCCCATCAGCGCGTCGGCGACGATGACGGTGCGCATCGCGCTCCAGAAGCCGGTGACCACCGGCGCATGGGCCTCGGTGGCGGCCGGCGCCTGCGACTCGTCGGGTTGCAGCAGCTTCCAGGCAAGCCACACCAGCAAGGCGCCACCCACGGCGAGCAGGCCCGGGATCTTCAGCAACCACACCACCGCTGCGGTGAGCACGATACGCACGACCACCGCGCCGAGCGCACCCCACACGATGGCGCGCCGCTGCAGGTGCGGCGGCAACTGGCGGGCGGCCAGCGCGATCACGATCGCGTTGTCGCCCGCGAGCACGATGTCGATCACCACGATCACCATCAAGGCAGACAGAAACTGGCCGGCGTCCACGCGCTGAAGCTCCCTCGCACCCGTGCGTCCGATTGTCCAGACGCCCCGCCGCCGCCGGGCTGCGTTTCGCGAAAGCTGCTGCTGCGTTTTGCGAACCCTGGGTTCGCGGTGGGCCTGCAGCAGCTATTGCGCATCGCGATGGCGGGGTATGCCCGACGCGGCTGCATCCCGGCGCCTTCGGTGGTACAAAGCAGACCGTGCCGGCGCAGTTTGCCGGCACGAGTCGCAAAGTGGGAGTAGTTCCGGTGCC
>DATIFD010000393.1:0-4546 GCA_035455385.1 Burkholderiaceae bacterium | reverse complement strand
GCGGCGCAGATGAGGCTGTTCCCGCCGGGAACACCGCGCCGCCCGCCGACCAGCCCGGGGCTGTATGCGAACCAGGGCGTCAGCGGCGCGGTGAGCGTGGTGCCCGGCAACGCGCTGGTGCCGCGGCGCCCGGTGGCGCCGGTCGTTTCGCAGGTCGACCCCACGGTGCGCAGCAGTTTTGCGAAGCAGCCGACGCGCACGCACCTGCCGCCGCCCGGCGTGGCGCGCCCGATCGCGGTGCCCGGAGCGTCGCAGTCGACCGCGCCGCAGCCGCCGTCTATGCCGCCGCGTGCCCCGGGCCAGCCGCCCGGGCCACGGCCACCCGGGCGGGAGCCGTCTCCGGCGTTGATGGGGCAGCCCGGCAACGTTCCCGATGCCCGGCGCGGCACGCGAACGGTGCCAGCGCCTCCGATGACGACGCCGCCGCGCGCGACGATCACCCCGCCGGCGCAACGGCCGCCGGCGCAGCGACCGCCGACGTCGGGGCAACCGGCGGCGACGCCACCGCGGGTGACGGTGCCCACACGGCCCACCGGGCCGCAGACCACCACGACACCAGCGGCACCGAGGCATGGCGCGCCGCAGACCGCGCCCACGCCGGCCGCACCTCGCGCCCCTGCGCCCGCGATGCCGCAGCCCGCACCTCGCGCGACGCCGCAGCCCGCGCCGCCCGCACAGCCAGAGTCGCCGCGCGCGCCGCAGCGTATGGAGCCGGGTGACACCGGCAACCCGCGAAGCCCGGGGCCCGGCCGATCGTCGGGGCTGCCGGCGCCGCAGGCCCGCGCGATGCCCGCGCCCCCGCAGCAGCACGCCGAACGTGCCGCACCGCCGCGGGCAGGTCGACCCGCCGAGGTCCATCGCGCACCGCAGGCGTCACCGCCGGCGCAGACTCGCGCCCGTGTGCCGGAGTGGCGCGGTCACCCCAGCCGCGCCCAGATGCAGTAGCGCTGCTGCGCCGGTCGTCAGCGCAACTGCCTGCGCAGCACCGGCCAGATGTTGTCGAAGATGATCGGTTGCGCCTGGGCGTTGGGGTGCATGCGGTCGTCCTGGAACAGCGTGCCGGCCTGAGGCGAATCGGCCACGCCGGCGAGCATGAACGGCACCAGCGCGGCGCCCTCGGCCTTGGCCAGTGCCGCGTACATCGACTCGAACTCCTGCGTGTAGGTGCGCCCATAGTTCGGCGGCATGCGCATGCCCACCAGCAGCGACTGCGCGCCGGTGCCGCGCACCGCGCGCAGCATGAAGGCCAGGTTGTCGCGCGTCATCGCGAGCGGCAGCCCGCGCAGCGCGTCATTGCTGCCCAACTCGATGATCACGTGCGTCGGCTTGTGCTGCTCGAGCAGCGTTGGCAGCCGCGTACGCCCGCCCGACGAGGTGTCGCCGCTGATGCTGGCGTTGACCACCGTGGCGCCGACCTTCTCGCGCTGCAGGCGCTGCTCCAGCAGCGCCACCCAGCCGCTGCCGCGCGCCAGGCCGTACTCGGCCGACAGGCTGTCGCCGACCACCAGCACCTTGGTCGGGCGCGCCGTTGTGCGCGCCCATGCTTGAGCGCCGGCGAAGGCTGCTGCGGTCAGGCTACATTGCGCGAGCCAGGCGCGTCGCGTCAGCGGCACGACCCGGGTGCGCTTCATGTCAGATCCGATCATTGCGGTAGAACGAGTCAACAAACAGGTTCGCGATTCGAGCGGCACGCTGACGATTCTCCATGACATCGCGTTCGAGCTGCAGCCGCGCGAAACGGTGGCGATCGTCGGCGCGTCGGGCTCGGGCAAGAGCACGCTGCTGGGCATCGTCGCCGGCCTCGACACGCCGACGTCGGGCACGGTGCGCCTGGCGGGGCAGGACCTGTTCGCGCTCGACGAGGACGACCGCGCGGCCCTGCGCGCGCGGCAGCTCGGCTTCGTGTTCCAGAGCTTTCAGTTGCTGGCCAACCTGAGCGCGCTCGAGAACGTGATGCTGCCGCTTGAGCTGCTCGGCACCGCCGGCGCCCGCGAGCGCGCCACCGAGATGCTGCAGCGCGTGGGCCTGGGCGAGCGGCTGCACCACTATCCGCGCACGCTGTCGGGCGGCGAGCAGCAGCGCGTGGCGCTGGCGCGTGCGTTCGTCGTGCGGCCGGCCGTGCTGCTGGCCGACGAGCCGACCGGCAGCCTCGACTTCGCCACCGGCGAGCGCGTGATGGGGCTGATGTTCGAGCTGAACCGCGAAGCGGGCACCACGCTGCTGCTGGTGACGCACGACGAGGCCATCGCCAATCGCTGCGACCGGCAGCTTCACATCGAAGCCGGGAGGCTCCGGGACCACGTGTTGCGCCCGCAGGGCGCATCTTCGGATGGACACCGCGGATCCGGCTCCGCCGGTCCGCCGGTGCCGCCCCCTTGAGGGGTGAGCGTGGACGTGAGGGCCTGCCTGCGCAGGTCCGAACGCCTCGTGAACCGCCCGAGCTCTGCAAGGGCGTGAACGAGCGGCCGCCAGGCCGCATCGGGGGTGGGACCGTTACTGCTCGTTCGAGAACTTGTAGTCGGTCTTCGCGGCCTTGCGCAGGTCTTCCTGGTACTTCTGCAGCTTCAACTGCGCAAGGCGCTGCTCGATCTGCGGCTTGACGGCGTCGAACTCGGGGAACTTGGCCTCGCGCACGTCGTCGAGCCGGATGATGTGGTAGCCGAACTGCGTCTTCACCGGCGCCTCGGTCATCTCACCCTTCTTCAGCGACGTCATGGCCTTGCTGAACTCGGGCACGTAGGCGTCGGGCTTGGCGAAGTCGAGGTCGCCGCCGTTCTCGCCGGAGCCGGTGTCCTTGGAGTTCTTCTTCGCCAAGTCTTCGAACTTCGCGCCGCCCTTGATCTGCGCGATCAGCTTCTTGGCGTCGTCTTCGTTCTCGACCAGGATGTGCCTCGCCCGGTACTCGGTACCTGCGGACTGCGCTTTGAACTTCTCGTACTCGGCGCGGGCCTCGGCCTCGGTGACCGGGTTCTTCTTCTTGAAGTCCTCGAACAGCTCGCGGATCAGCACGGTCTGGCGCACCAGTTCGAGCTGCGTCCGGTAGTCGGCACTCTGCGGGATACCCTTCTTCTCGGCCTCCTGCGCGAAGATCTCGCGCAGCACCACTTCTTCGCGCGCGCGCTGCTCGAGCTCGGGCGTGCGCGGCTGTCCGCCGCGCGCGGCCTGGTTGAGCAGCACGTCGACGCGCGACTTCGGCACGGCCTTGCCGTTGACGACGGCGACGTTCTGCGCAAGCGCGGCCAGCGGGGCGAGCGCCACCGCGGCGATGCAAGCCAGGCGCGTCATGCGGATCGATGGGGTCATGGTGAATGCCTTTCGGACAGGCGTGGCGGCGGCCGGGCGGTGTCGCCCGTCGCGGAGGCCACTTGAAAATCGAGCTAGCGCGGTGACCGTCTTGTCTTACCAGGTGGCACCGGGCTCATCGGGGGCATGCGCTTGGATGGCCAGCGCGTGGATGCCCTGTGGGATCAACAGGTGCACGGCATCATACACGAGGCGATGACGCGCCACGCGGCCGAGGCCGGCGAAGCGCGCGCTGGTGATTCGTACCGAAAAGTGTCTGCCCTCGCGCGCGCCGGCGTGTCCGACATGCAGGTGAGAATCGTCCTGGATGTCGAGCGCGACGGGTGCCAGCGCGACGCGCAACTCGCGCTCGATGTCGGCCGCCGAGACACCCATGACGCGGTCCGTCACCGCCGCGGCTCGGCCGGCGGCTCGTGCTCCAGGTGACGGCTCAGGTACACGCCCTGGGCCACCGTGAACGCCAGCATCAGACCGAGCGCGCCGAACAGCTTGAAGTTGACCCAGGTCGCCGTCGAGAAGGTGTAGGCCACCCACAGGTTGAGCACGCCCATCAGCGCGAAGAAGACGACCCACGCCCAATTGAGCCGTGTCCACACCGCGTCCGGCAGGTGCAGTTGTGCCCCCAGCAGGACGCGCAGCAGGTTCTTGCCGAACACCAGTTGGCCGGCCGCGAGCGCCAGACCCATCGTCCAGTACAGCGCGCTGGGCTTCCACTTGATGAACGTCTCGCTGTGGAACCACACGGTGAGGCCGCCGAGCACGACGACCAGACCGAGGCTCACCCACAGAATCAGGTCGACCTTGCGCCCGCGCAGCTTGAGCCAGGCCACCTGGATCAGCGTGGCGGCGATCACCACCACGGTGGCCAGCAGCACCGGCGCTTCGTGCGGGCCGACCACGCCGCCGGCGACGATGCCGCCGAGATACTGGGTGGCGAACGCTGCCGCCCACGCAGTGTTGGCTTCGGCGTACTTGAAGGTGCCGAAGAACAAGATGATCGGCAGGAAGTCGAGCAGCAGTTTCATGCGCGGCGCGAGTGTAGCGTCGCCGCAGGCGCCCGCCGCAGTCGCAGGCTCAACCTTTGGGTCGGAAGTCGATCGAAGCCGAGTTGATGCAATAGCGCTCGCCGCTCGGCTCGGGCCCGTCGTCGAACACGTGGCCGAGGTGGCTCCCGCAGTTGGCACAGCGCACTTCGACCCGCGTCATGCCGTGGCTGTGGTCGACCAGGCGCTCGATGCGGCCC
>DATIFD010000392.1:0-2075 GCA_035455385.1 Burkholderiaceae bacterium | reverse complement strand
GGCGCCGCGCGCAGCCGGCCTGAGGGGTCGGTCATGCACCGCTTACCGGACGCACTCGGCCTGTTGCTGCGCGCGCTGAATCCGCGGCATCAGCCGGGTGTCTACGCGTTCGTCAGCGCACCGGAGTCGGCCGACCTCGCCGCATTGCGGCCGGTGGCGACGTTCCGCGAAAGCGAGGGCCTGACGCTGATCGTCGAGGAGGCCCGCGCATCGGCCGCCGGATTGCCGGTGCGCTTTCGCGCCGCATGGTTGACGCTCACGGTGGCGTCGGGCCTGCACGACGTGGGGCTCACCGCCGCGGTGACCGGCGCGCTCGCCGAGGCCGGCATCGCGTGCAACGTCGTGGCCGCGGTGCATCACGACCATCTCTTCGTGCCGGCCGAGCAGGTGGACGCGGCGCTGGCCGCGCTCGACGCATTGCAGCGGGGCGCGGTCCAACAGGCTTGACGGTCGCCCGCGCGGTCAGGGCTCGCGCCACTCGATGCGCGCGCCCAGCGTCGCCAGGTTCTCGACGAACATCGGGTGCGCGCGGCGGATCGGCGCGGCGTGGCGGATCACCGACCGGCCGTCGATGCTCGCAGCCACCATCAGCAGCGCGATCGCCACGCGGATGATGTAGGGGCTGTCCACCTCGGCCGGCGACAGCGGCTTGCCGCCGAACGTGATCACACGGTGCGGGTCGGATTGAAAGACTTGCGCGCCGAACTTGGCCAGCTCGCTGGTCCAGCCGAGCGCGCCGTCGTAGACCTTGTTCCAGAACAGCATGCTGCCGCGCGCCTGCACGCCCAGTGCGATGAAGATCGGCAGCAGGTCGGCGCTCAGGTACGGCCACGGCGCGGCCTCGATCTTGGGCAGCAGGTTGCGGGTGAACGGCTCGCGCACCTTCAGCCCGCCCTCGAGCACCGCGCGCGACCAGCCGCGCTCGTGGCTGACGTACACGCCGAGCTTGGCCAGGCAGCGATCGATCAATGCACCGGTCTCGGGTTGCGGGTTCTTCACCGCCACGTCGCCGCCGGTGATGGCCGACAGCGCCAGGAAGGTGGTGACCTCGTGGAAGTCCTCGTCGAAGCGGTGCTCGCCACCGCCGAGCGCCTGCACGCCCTGGATGTGCAGCGTCGAGGTGCCGATGCCCTCGATGCGGGCGCCCAGCGAGACGAGAAATCGGCAGAACTCCTGCACGTGCGGCTCGCAGGCGGCGTTGACGAGAGTCGAGCGGCCCTGGGCCAGCACCGCGCACAGCACGAAGTTCTCGGTCGTGGTGACCGAGGCGTAGTCGAGCCAGTGGCGCGTGGCCTGTAGCGGGCGCTTCACATCGAGCAGCCAGCCGTCCTCGCCGCGCTCGATGCGCGCACCGAAGCGCCCGAACACCTCGACGTGCGGATCGATCTCGCGCACGCCCAGCGTGCAGCCGCGCACCTCGTCCTCGATGCGCGCCTGGCCGAAGCGGCCGAGCAGTGGCGGCACCAGCAGGATCGACGAGCGCATCGCCTGCGGCAGCCGCGCGTGGCGGGCGTCGAACGCGCAGTCGCGGTGCTCGATCTCGACCGTGCCGGCGCCGAAGTCAGCCTGCACGCGGCTGCCGAGCGACTCGAACAACCCGAGCATCCGCTTGGCATCCGTGATCTCGGGCACGCGGTGCAGGCGCACCGTGCCGCGCGTCAGCAGCGTCGCGGCCAGGATCGGCAGCACCGCGTTCTTGTTGGCCGAAGGTTGGATGCGGCCATTGAGCGGCGCACCGCCGTGCACGATGAGGTCGGACATGCGAAGGCGTATCGGTCGGGTGGTGGTGGCCCCGATCCTGCACGCCGGCGGTGAAACCGGAATGAAGCGTGTGAAACAAACGTGAAGGCGCCACCCGCTCAGGCGCGCTTGCAGACCTCGTGGCGATCTTCTGCCACGACCCAGGCGCCGCCGGACTTCAGGCAAACCTCTTTGGCGATTTCGCGCCGCTCGCGAATGCGGTCGGGCGCCGTCGCCACCCGGAATGCAGCCGACACCGCGGCCCCGATCACGATCAACGCCACGATGGTCCACGCGATGCGCATGCCCATGTCGCTACCCCCTGCGCGGCCGAT
>DATIFD010000391.1:0-2384 GCA_035455385.1 Burkholderiaceae bacterium | reverse complement strand
CGAGAAGGTCGCGGCAGAGAATTGACACCTCCCACGCTTGCATCAACGGAGCAGCACCATGTGGCGTGACGACGACGAGCTGTTCGCGCTGATGCGCCGAGAGCTGTTCCCCGCGGTGGTGGGCGACATCCTCGACACGATGGGGTTCCTGCACCAGTTCCTGGCGCCGCAGATCCGCCCGCTGAAGCCCGACATGGTGGTGATCGGCCGCGCGATGCCGGTGCTCGAGGCCAACGCCTTCGCGGCCACCGAGCCCGCAGGCAGGAGCGAGCTGTCGCGCAAGCCGTTCGGGCTGCTGTTCGAGGCGCTCGACGACCTGAAGCGTCACGAGGTCTACGTGGCCACCGGTTGCGCGGCGCAGTTCGCGCTGTGGGGCGGGCTGATGACCACGCGCGCCAAGCACCTGCAGGCCGCCGGCGCGGTGCTCGACGGCTACTCGCGCGACACGCCCGAGGTGCTCGAATCGGGCCTGCCGGTGTTCAGCTACGGCGGCTATGCGCAGGACCAGGGGCCGCGCGGCAAGGTGGTCGACTGGCGCGTGGCCATCGAAATGAACGGCGTGCGCATCGCGCCGGGTGACATCGTGTTCGGCGACCTGGACGGCGTGCTCGTGATCCCGCGCGCCGCCGAGCACGAGGCGATCCGCCGCGCGCTCGAGAAAGCGAGCACCGAGAACCGCGTGCGCGACGCGATCCGCGGCGGCATGAGCACGGTCGACGCGTTCAAGACGTTCGGCGTGATGTGATGGCCGAGGACGGGTTCACGCTGGTGTTCGTGTTCGGCACGCTGAAGGCCGGGTTCCCGAATTTCGGCGTCAACCGGGGCCGCCGCGTCGGCGGCGTCTTCCGCACGGTGGATCGCCTGCCGCTTTGGCTGGTGGGCGAGCGCTACGTGCCGTGGCTGATCGATTCGCCGGGCGAGGGCGAACACATCGCCGGCGAGGTGTACGAGGTCGACGCTGCGGCGCTGGCGGCGATGGACGAGCTCGAGGGCGTCGGCAAGCCCGACGGCTACCACCGCGCCACTGTCCGCGTGCGCGCCGACGGCGACGGCAGCGAGCTGCCGGTGCAGATCTACATGAAGCGGCCCGATCAGCTGGTGCGCACCGAGGTGCGCCAGGGTCCGCTGGCCGAATACACGCTGGCGCACGCGGCGCTGTATCGCAAGCGCGGCCACCAAGCGTACTGAACGCGCCGACGACGCGTCGCCCGCGCGAGATAGCGCATGCGTGGACGCGGGGCGCACCAGCCCCGATGCGCTAGAGCTTGTACGTGATCTCCAGCATGTGGAGGTCCACCCCGGTACGGTTCGATCCGTACATCCCGGCGTCGGAATAGTGCAGCAAGCGGTACCCCACCCCGAAGCGCTCAGACAGAAGCACACCGGCACCCGCAGTGAACGCAAACTGGAACGCTCCACCGAAGTCCTGCGACCCGAATTGATGCCTGCTCAGCAACGCGCCGCCGAGCCCCAGATCCAGCGTAAGCCGTTGGTGCTGAATCGCGAGAACCGGAATGAATGAAACAACCAGCGCCGGCTTGCCCGCCCCGTTCAGGACGCCGGCGCCTGCCATCAGCCGCGTGCTCGGTTCCCAGCCCGACGGCGCCTTCCACGTCCAGGGCAGAGCGAAGCTCGCCGAAACGTCGACTTCGTGAAACTCCTCCACAGTTTCCTTTCCGAGCACCTCGGTCTGCGAGAAGCGCGCCCGGACACCGATATTCAGCGGACGCAGGCCTTCGGCGTCGCTCGTCGAAGGGACGAAGAGGCACAGGGCGACCCCGATGAGTGCCAAGGGCTTGCAGGACATGCACCGACTCAGTGACCCCAAGACGACCTCTCCAATCAGCATCGCGAAGGCCGCAGCGACGGGCGCAGCCATCCTTGTTTCTTTTCGCCTCGCGCGAGTTGCAGGCCCTGGCTCGCATGCGGCTACCGAGTCGTCCGGCTACAGCACGATGCGCGTCAGCCACTCGGCGACCAGCGCCGGCTTCGGCTTGCCTTCGATCTCGACGCTGACCTCGTAGACGATCTGCCGCTGGGTGGCGTCGATCGCCTCGACGTTCTTCAGCACGAAGTGCGCGCGCACGCGCGAGCCCACCGGCACCGGCGCGACGAAGCGCATGCGGTTGAAGCCGTAGTTCAGCGGGAAGCGCACACCTTCGATCGTCGGGCACACCTGGTAGGCCATGTTCGACAACAGCGACAGCGTCAGGAAGCCGTGCGCGATGGTGCTGCCCAGCGGTGTCGCCGCGGCCCGCGCCGGATCGACGTGGATGAAGTGTGTGTCGCCGGTGAGCTTGCCGAAGGCGTCGACCATCGGCTGGTCGATGGTCGACCACGCCGAGACGCCGATCTCCTGGCCGACGCGCGCGGCCAGCGCGTCG
>DATIFD010000390.1:0-10628 GCA_035455385.1 Burkholderiaceae bacterium | reverse complement strand
CACGGTTTCGTCTCGGGCAGACCGACGTCGTGCTCGGCGTCAACCAGGAACGCCAGGTCGACGACCGCAAGGGTTACGAGAACTTCATCGGCACGCCGCCCAACCAGGCGCTCGGCGTGCAAGGCAACCTGCGGCGCGACGAGACCGACCGCGCGACGTCGAGCGACCTCTACGCGCAGGCCGAGACGCCGTTGTCGAGCACGTGGCAACTGGTCGGCGGCGTGCGCACGGGCCAGGTGAAGATGAATGTCGACGATCACTACCTGAGCAACGGCGACGATTCCGGATCGCTGAAGTACAGCTACACCAACCCGGTGGTCGGCGTGCGCTGGCGCGTCGCCCCGCAGTGGACACTGCATGCCAGCGCCGCGCGCGGCTTCGAATCGCCGACGCTGACCGAACTGGCCTATCGACCCGACGGCGGCGCGGGCTTCAACACGAGCCTGAGTGGGCAGACGAGCCATCAGCTCGAGCTCGGCAGCAAGTGGCGCAGCGAAGCGGTCGACATCGACGCGGCGCTGTTCCTGATCAACACCGAGAACGAGATCGGCGTGGCCACCAACGCCGGCGGCCGCTCGGCCTTTCAAAACGTCGGCCGCACCCGGCGCTACGGTGCCGAGGCCGGGCTGACGTGGCGCATCGCGTCCGGCCTGCGCGGCGTGGCCAGCCTGACGCTGCTCGATGCCACCTATCGCGACGGCTTCCTGACCTGCAACGCGGTGCCGTGCACCGCGCCGAACGTGCCGGTGCCGGCCGGCAACCGTATCGCCGGCACGCAGCGTGTGATCGGCGGCGCCGAGCTGGCATGGCGTCCCGGCGGTGCGGTGCCGGGAGAATTCGCGGCCGAGTGGCGCGCGCAGGGCTCGACGCCGGTGGACGACCTGAACAGCGACTTCGCCGCCGGCTTCGGCGTGGTGGGGTTGCGCTGGAGCGCCGAATGGCCGGTCACCGACAGCGGCAAGCTGCAGCTTCTGGCGCGCGTGGACAACCTGTTCGACGTCCGCTATTCGGGCAGCGTGATCGTCAACGAGGCCAACCGTCGCTTCTTCGAGACCGGCGCGCCGCGCAACGGACTGCTGTCGGCGCGCTGGCTGCAGAAGTTCTGACCTCCCGCTTCCCGCCGCTCACTCCCACTCGTAGCGCAGCCCGACCCAGGCCCCGCGCGGGGCGCCGAGGCCATAGAACGGCTCGGGCACGCCGTTGGCGGGGTCGAAGGTCTTGGTCGGGTTCGCGAACACGTTGGTGCCCAGCACACCGAAGTTCGCGTACTTGGTGTCGAAGACGTTGTCGATGCGGCCGAACAACTCCAGCTTGTTCGAGATCCTCCAGCGGCTGTCGAGGTTCAGCACGGCGTAGCCGGGCACCGGGCCATTGGCGTCGCGATGGTTCTCGTCGCCGCGCAGCCCGCTGCCGCTGTTGGCGACGACATTCGCGCCGAACGACACGGTTCCGGCGTCATAGTCGACGCGCAGGCGGAAGCTGTGCCGCGGAATGCTCGGGATGCGGCTGCCCGGCGCGACGACGATGTCGCCGTTGGCGTCGGCACTCGAGTTGGCGGGGCTGTTCTCGACGAAGCCCGTCAGGTACGTCGCGTCGATGAAGCTGTATCGCGCCACGACGCTGAAGCGGTCCCACCGCCGGGCACCCGTCAGCTCGAGCCCCTGGCGGCGCGTCTTGCCGACGTTTTGAGAGAAGCCCGCGTTGATGGCGCTGCCGCCGCTGCTGACGAATTGAATGTCGTCGCTGAGATCGGTGCGGTAGATCGCAGCGCTCCAGGCGGTGTCGCCTGACTTTCCCCGGGCGCCGAATTCCGTGGTCTTGGCGACCACCTTCCGCAGTGGCGGATCGGCGAGAAAGGCGTTCGGCAGCTTGCACGGCGCCGCCGGATCGGCGCAGGTCAGCTCGGCGGCGGTCGGTGCGCGCATGCCCTCGTTGTAGCTGGCGTAGGCGGTGAAGCCGGCGGTCGGGTTGAATGTGACGCCGAGCGCGGGATTGAAACGCCGGAACGGGTGGTCGCCGTCGAGGGCGGGGTTCGTGCCGCTCTCGTCACGGATCTTGATGCGCGCATCGTTGAAGCGGCCGCTGGCCATCACCGACCACCGGTCGTCGATCGCGAACGTGTTCATCGCATAGACGGCGGCATTGCCCGTGCGGGTGTCGGCGTCGGTCTCGGGCTCGAAGTCGCCGGTGGGCACCGTGCCGCGCGACGCGTCGAAGTCGGCGGGCTGAGAGTCCTGCTTGAAGCGCGCGCGGCCGGCATCGACGCTCGCACCGACCACGAACTGATTCCGGCGGCCGGCCAGCGGCGTCGTGACGGTGAGCTGAACGGATGCGCCGTAGCTCGTCTGGTCGATGCCCGACCGGTCGTTGAGGGCCTGCACGTCGTCGACTGCACCGGTGATCGGATCGACCGCGCCGAAGTCGGCGTTGACGTTGCTCGAGACGTTGTGGTTCCGGTATTGGCGCAGATAGGCATTGCCGCCGAGCACGATGTCGCTCGACAGGCCGTGGCTGCCCTTCAGCGACAGCATCGCGAGCCGGTTCTCGTTGGTGTCGGGATGGGTGTAGGCCTGCGTGCGGTCGTCCAGGAACGACTTGGGCAGCGTCTGCGTGCCTTCGAGCCGGTTGTTGGCGGCCGTCAGTGAGACGTCGAACTGGTCGCGCCCTTCCTGGTAGCCGACCTTGCCGAAGAATTGCTCGACGCGGCTCGGGTTGTGCTGTGCCCAGCCGTGTTCCTTCGAGAGGTTGGCGGTCACGAAGAAGTCCCACGGGCCGGAGACGCCGCCCTGCTCGAACTGCAGCGTCCGTCGGCCGAACGACCCGCCGGAAAGCTCGACGGCACCACCCGGGTAGGCGCGGCCGTTCTTGGTGTAGATCGACAGCGCGCCACCCAGCGTGTTCAACCCGAACAGCGGGTTCGATCCCGGAATCAACTGCAGCCCCGCGATCGCCGACTGCGGCAGCAGGTCCCAGTTGACGACGTCGCCGAAAGGCTCGTTGATGCGCACGCCGTCCTGGAACACCGACAGGCCCTGCGGCACGCCGACCAGCGGCGAGGCCGTGAAGCCGCGGAAGCTGATGTCCGTCTGGTACGGATTGCCCTGTGCCGAGTTGACGGTGACACTGGTCGGGTTGTTCTCGAGGAACTCAGAGAGATTGCCCTGGCGCTGCCTGCCCAGTTCGCGCCCGCTGTAGACCTGCACGTTGGCGGGCACGTCGCGCAGCGGCGTGCCGAGGCCGGGCAGCGGCGTGGTCCCGATGATCTCCACCCGCGCAGGCCCCATGGCTTGGTCCGGCGGCTGTTGTGCCCAAGCGGCGGCGGTGGTCACGCAACCGAGCACGGTCCACGCGCGACACTTCGCGTGGACCCGCATGTGCATCCTCATCGCCATCGAGCCGCTGCGCGCCGCGCAGGGGTACGGGCCGGTGCCGGGCTGACGCGGCAGCGAGTCGCGGCACGCCGCGCTGCGCGCCTGCCTCACAGGCCCGCGAGGTAGTGGCCGAGGTTGTCGATGTCCGCGTCGCTCAGGGTCTTCGCCACGCTGCTCATGTTGCCGGCGTCGTTGGTGCGCCGCTTGGTCTTGAAGTCGTGCAGTTGCTTGACGACGTACTCGTAGTTCTGGCCGGCGACGCGCGGGATCTCGTTCTGGCCCGAGAAGCCGCCGAGGTGGCACATCGTACACAGCGTCTCGTCGGCCTTGGCGCGACCGAGCTTGGCCTTGGCGGCATCGACCCTGAACGTCTGCGGCGCCGGCTTCTGGGCCGCGAAGTAGTCGGCAAGCTCGCGAATCTCGTCGCGCGTCAGGTCCTTGGCCACCAGCGACATTTGCGGGTGCTCGCGCCGACCTTCCTGGAAGTCGCGCAGCTGCAGGTACAGGTAGCGCGACGTCTGCCCGGCGAGGATCGGGAACTGCGGCTGTGTGGAGTTGCCGTTGGGTCCGTGGCACTCCGTGCACACCGCGGCCTTGGCCGGCGCCTGCTGCGCCGCGCCGGGCCACGCCACGACCACCCACATCGCGGCGCCCGCGCCCGCAAGCCACCTACGCATCGTCATCGTCGTCGTCGTTGTTCATCCAGGCATGAAAAGCCCCGGCACTCGGTGCCGGGGCTCGGAAGGGACGGACCGCGCTGCGCGGCTCCACCCGGAGGTTGCAGCTCAGGGCAGCGCGAACACGAAGACCGAGTTGCCGCGCTTGAAGTCGAGCTGCGTGTTGCCGCCGGCGGCCACCGCGACGTACTGCTTGCCATCGACGGTGTAGCTCACGGCCGGTGCGTTGACGCCGGCGCCGCAGTTGAAGCTCCACAGCTTCTTGCCGTCGGTGGCGTCGAACGCGCTGAACCAGCCGTTGCCCTCGCCATTGAACACCAGGTCGCCCGCGGTGGCGAGCACGCCGCCGATCAGCGGCTGCTCGGTGTCGACCTTCCACGCCATCTTGCCGGTGTCGACATTCACCGCGGCCAGGCGACCCCACTGCTTCTCGCTGGGGATCACCTTGAAGGCACCGCCGAGCCACAGCTTGCCGCCCGGATACTTGGCCTCCTCGACGTGGTAGGTCATCGGTTGGTGCAGGTTGGCCGCATAGACCAGGCGCGTCTTCGGGTTGAACGCCATCGGGCTCCACTCGACACCGCCGTTTGCGCCGGGCAGCATGCGCGCGCCGCTCGAAGTCGGCAGCACCCACATGTTCTCCTGCGGCACCATCGCCTCGGAGAAGCGGATCAACTCTCCGGTGGCGCGGTCGTGCACGTAGACGTGCCCGGTCTTGCCGCCGTGCATCGCCACCTTGCGCATGTTGCCGGCCTTGTCCTTGGCCTCGGCGAGGATCACCGGCGACACCGCGTCGAGGTCCCACACGTCGTGCGCGACGTACTGATGGTGCCACTTGTGTTGGCCCGTGTTGAGGTCGATCGCCACGATCGAGTCGGTGTACAGGTTGTCGCCGGGGCGCTCCTTGCCGTACAGGTCGGGGCTCGGGTTGCCGACGACGAAGATCACCGTGTTGGTCTCCTTGTCGACCGCCGGTGCCATCCACACGCCGCCGCCGAGCGTTTTGTAGAAGTCGCCGCCCTTGTCGGCCAGCTGCTTCTTCTCGGCCGCGATGTCGCGCTTCATGTTGCGGCCGGTGGCGTCGTTGACTGCCCACACGCCTTCATGGCCCTTCTCGGGGATGGTGTGGAAGGTCCACAGCAGCTTGCCGTCGTTGGCGTCGTACGCCTTGACGAAGCCGCGGATGCCGTACTCGCCGCCGTTGGTGCCGATCAGGATCTTGCCGTTCACCGCCACCGGCGCCATCGTCTCGCTGTAGCCGAGCTCGGGGTCGGCGATCTGGGTCACCCACAGCACCTTGCCGGTCTTGGCGTCGAGCGACACCAGCTTGGCGTCGAGCGTGCCCATGTAGACGCGGTCGTTCATGATCGCCACGCCGCGGTTGTTGGGGCCGCAGCAGTAGGTGGTGACCGGGCCCTGCTTGTGCTTGTAGTGCCAGTACTGCTGGCCGGTGGTCGCGTCGATCGCGTAGACGTGGTTGTACGACGTGGTCAGGTACATGATGCCGTCGACCACGATCGGCGCCGTCTCCATCGACTCGAGCACCTCGGTCTGGAACACGAACGCCGGCTTCAACCGCCCGACGTTGCTGGTGTTGATCTGGTTGGCCGCGTAGTAGCGCGTCTGCGCGTAGCTGCCGTTGGAGTGCAGGAAGTTGGCGCTGTCGTTCGCGGCGCCGTCGAGGCGCGACTGCGACACCGAGATGCTCTTGGGCACCGGTGCGCCGGTGGCAGTCCCCGCGCCTTGCACTTCCTGTCCGATGGCGGCGGCCGAGCCCAGCGCACAGAAGGCGGCCACCATCAACGCGCTCACCCTCGGGCGCGAAGCCTTGATCCTCATTGTTTCTCCTCAGTTTGTAGTAACACCACCACACGCCGGACACCGGCGGCACCGGCGGCACCGGCGGCACCGCAACGTGGAGGGCTCGGCGACAGTCACCTAGGACAACCAGTGGCTTGGGTCGGGTCGCGCGTCACAGAGGCGGCGAGAATAGCGGGAAAAATTCCCGAGTGGAACATGGGCGACATTGAACCGTTGCGTGGAATCAAGGGCTGGCGAACCGGCGCCATTCGTCGGCGCGCACTGGCTGCCGCGGTGGCGTGGGCATGGGTGGGTGCGGCCTGGCCGCAGGCGCAGAGCAACCCGAACCTCAACGCGCAGTTGCTCGTCGCGGCGCGCAACAACGACCTCGGCTCGGTGCAGCGCGCGCTGGCCGACGGCGCGGCACCGAACTCGCGCAATCGGCTGGGCAAGACGGCGCTGCTGATGGCCTGCGAGAAGGGCCACGCCGAGCTGGCGGCGACGATGCTGCGCGCCGGCGCCGACGTGAACCTGGCGTCGCTCGAAGGCGTGACGCCGCTGATGGCCGCGAGCTATGGCGGCCACGCGGCGATCGCTCGCGAGCTCTTGCGCGCCGGCGCCCACACCGACGGCGCCGACCGCATGCACCGCAGCGCCTGGATGTACGCGGCCGCGCAAGGCCACGCCGAGGTGGTGGGCCTGCTGCTCGACGCGGGCGTCGCGATCGACACGGTCGACGAGCACAGCCTCACCGCGCTGATGTGGGCCGCAGGGCAGGACCACCCGAGCGTCGTGCAGCTTCTGCTGGCGCGCGGTGCGCGCGCCGACCTGCGCGACGACCGTGGCATGAGCGCGCTCGACATCGCGTCCCAGCTCGGGCATGCCGACGTGGCGGCGCTGCTTCAGTCCCGTTAAGCCGCCGTTCAGTTCGCGCGCGCGAGGCCCAGCCGCTCGACGACGCGGCGCTCGGCCTGGTAAGCCTCGCGCATCGCCTGCGCATAGTCCTCCGGGCCGAGATACGCCAGCTCCTGGTCGTAGCGGGCCAGTTCGGCGATGTGCGCCGGCTCGAACATTGCGGTCTTGAATGCGTGGTGCAGCGTGCGCACCACCGCGTCGGGCAGCCCGCGCGGACCGGCCAGGCCATAGGGTGACGTGGCGACGATGCCGTACCCGAGCTCCGTCAGCGTCGGCACCTGTGGCCAGCGCTTGGTGCGTTGCTCGCCGAACGTGACCAGCAGCCGCAGCTTGCCCATGTCGACGAACGGTGCGAAGCCGTTGGAGTTGACGCCGACCATCACCTGCCCCGAGGCCACCGCGACCATCTGCTCGGCGGTGCCCTTGTACGGCACGTGCACGTAGGTGGCGCGCCGCCGCGCCATCAGATCGTCCATCACCAGGTGCGGTGTCGTGCCGACGCCGTTGGTCGACACCGTCAGTTCGCCGGGATGCTTCTGTGCGTATTGCAGCAGGTCTTCGAGTGAATGAAACGGGCTCGACGCCGGCACCACGATGCCGAACGTGACGCCGCTGACCTGGATGATCGCGGTGGTGTCGCGGATCGGGTTCCAGGAGAGCTTTTGCACCCACGGCGCGCGGAACACCGTCTGCGGCATCTGCGCAATCGTGTAGCCGTCGGGCGCAGCCTGCTGCAGCACCGGCATCGCCAACGTGCCGCCGGCGCCGGAGCGGTTCTCGACGATGATCTTCTGGCCGAGCAGGGGCGCTGCCAGTTCGGCCAGCACGCGCAGCGTCAAGTCGGTGGCGCCGCCCGCGGGCCACGGGATCCACAGCGTGATCGGCCGGTTCGGATAGCCGCCGACCGATTGCGCGCGCGCGGCGCCGAACGCCGGGCCGATGGCCATCGCAGCCAACGCGGCGGTGAATCGGCGCCGCTGCGGCGTCATGCCGGGCCTCCGCGCTTGGTGAGCGCGCCGAAACCGCGCTGCGGGTCGTAGCCCCAACTGGCCAGCGCGAAGCAGGCCAGCAGCGTGCCCACCACCACGTAGGGCGACGTGCCGGCGTCCTTGCCGTACAGCGCGAAGCGCATCCACTCGACCGCGTGCGTGAACGGATTGACCTGCGCGATGCGGTAGACCCAGTCGGCACCCGACTCCTCGAGCTTCCACAGCGGGTACAGCGCGGTCGACAGGAAGTACATCGGAAAGATCACGAAGTTCATCGTGCCGGCAAAGTTCTCCAGTTGCTTGACGTGCACGGACAGCAGCAGGCCGAGCGCGCCGAGCATCAGCGCCGAGCACACCGCCGCCAGCAGCACCTGCGGCGTCTGCGGCCCGAACACCGGCAGCGCGGTGCCGAGCAGCGCTGCGACGATCACGAACGCCGCCGCCTGCGCCAGCGACAGCACCGCGGTGGCCGTGAGCTTGGACAGCAGGATCCAGGCGCGCGGCAGCGGCGCCGTCAGCAGCAGCCGCATCAGTCCCATCTCGCGGTCGTAGACCATCGCCAGGCTCGACTGCATGCCGTTGAACAGCAGCACCATGCCCACCAGCCCCGGCGCGATGTAGACGTCGTAGGGGATGTAGGTGTCGTACGGCTCGACGATCGCGACGCCGAACACGTTGCGAAAGCCGGCCGCGAACACCGCCAGCCACAACAGCGGCCGCACCAGCGCCGACACGAGCCGACCGTACTGGCGGCTGAACTTCGCGAGCTCGCGCCAGACGATCGCGCGCATCGCCTGCAGTGCATGCACGACGCCGCGGTGCCGGTGCGGTTCGCCGTTCATCGGGCCACCCTGCGCGCTGCGCGCTGCGGAATTCGCGCTTGGGAGCGGCCCGGCGGGCTCAATGGGGACCCTTCGCGCTGCGCGCTGCGGTATTCGCCCTTGGGACGGCCCGGCGGGCTCATGGCCTGGCCTTGCACAGCTTCTCCGGCGCGTCGGCACCGAGCGTGTCGAGGTTGTTCTTCGGATGCAGCACGCCGTCGGCCGGCGCCAGCGCGATCACGCCCTGGCCGTCGGTGAGCAGCATCGGCTGGCGCAACTGGCCATCCCAGGCACGAAAGCTCAGCACCGTGCCCTTGGAGCCGTCGAGCTCGACCGTCGGCAGCGCCTTGGCCAACGCGGCCGCGGGCCCCTTGGGCGACGCCACCGCCGCGGCCACGAGCGCCTTGCCCGCCATCCAGGCGGCCCAATCGTTGCCGGTCATCGCCCGGCCGGCGGCCTTGGCAAAGCGGCGCGACACCTGCGGCGCGCCGAAGCGCTCGAACTGCGCGTGCCAGGCCAGCGCCACCAGCCCGGCGTCGCCGACCACCGGCCGCGGCAGCGCGATGCGGTATGGCAACGAGCGCGCGAATTCGCCGTCGCTGTCGACCACCCACACCACGTCGTAACTGCCCGCGGTGGCGGTGCTGGTCAGCAGCAGCGGATTGCCGAGATCGCGCTCGCGCGGATCGGCCGACAGCTTGAACGGCTTGACCTGCACCAGCTTGAGCGCATAGCGCCTGATCGCGGCCTGCGCCACCGCGCTGCGCTCGGCGTCGAGCGCGCTGGGGCCGGCCAGCAGCAGCACGCTGCTCCAGCGCCGCGCCGCCAGTGTCTGCGCCAGCGCATCGGCGCGCATGCGCTCGCTGGGCAGCAGGTGCCACACGCGCGCGCGGCAGTCGCTCTCGCGCAGCCGGTCGGCGGCGTCGCCGACGTCGAGCACCGGCAGCGGCGTCGCGTCGGCGGCGGCCAGCAACGCGTCGGCGCCCAGGTCGGCGACGATCGCCGCGTGGCCGGCTTTCTGTGCGCGGCCCGCGGCCTCGCGCGCGGCCGCGGCGTCGGCCACCGCGACATGCTCCAGCGACAGCGCGACGCCTGCGGCGTCGAGTTCGAACTGGGCTTCCTTCAGTGCCACCTCGAGGCCGTCGAGCGCGGGCCCGGTGGGGTGGCCGAGATAGGCGCGCTCGACGCGGGTGCGCTCGAGCCGAGGGTCGTCGGCGCGCTGCAGCAACAGGACCTTGTAGGTCGTGGTCGCCGCGCCGGCGGCGCCAGCGAGCCCGAGCGCGAGCGCGAGCAGGCACGACCGGCGCGCCAGCTTCATTCGACGATCACCGCCATGTACGGCACGCGGCCCACCGGCACCGTCTTCAGCGGCTTGGCGGCGGCGACGTCGATCACCGTGAGGTCGTCGCTGAGGCCGTTGCAGACGAACAGCCTCGCCTCGGCCTTGTCGAGCGCCACGTTCCAGGCGCGCTTGCCCACCAGCACCAGCTCGCCCACCTTGCGCGAGGCGACGTCGACGAACGCGACGTGGTTGGCGCGGCCGAGCGCGACGAAGGCGCGCTTGCCGTCCCTCGTCATCGCAATGCCCACCGGCGTGATGTCGGCGTCGCGCAGGCCCCTGACCTGGAACTTCAGCGTGTCGATCACCGCATAGTCCTTGGTCGACAGCACGGTCACGCTGGCCGACAGCTCGTTGGTCACCCACAGCTGCGCGCCGTCGGGCGTCAGCGCGAAGCGCCGCGGCCGCTTGCCGACCGGCACGTTCTTCAGCAGCTTGCCGCTGGCCGTGTCGATCACGTGCACCAGGTTGGCGACCTCGGAGGTCACCCACACGGTGGCGCCGTTCGGCGACACCTTCACGCCCTCGGGCTCCTTGCCGACGCTCACCGTGCGCAGCACCTTGCCGCTGGCCACGTCGATCATCGACAGCGCGCCCTCGTCCTCGTTGGTAACGTACAGCGTCTTGCCGTCGGGCGAGAGATCGAACGCCTCCGGGTCGTCGCCCAGCGGCAGCCGGCGCAGCGACTTGCGCGTGGCCAGATCGATCACGTCGGC
>DATIFD010000389.1:0-12599 GCA_035455385.1 Burkholderiaceae bacterium | reverse complement strand
TGCTGCGCCAGTGCGCCGGCGCCCAGGCCGAGCGCGAGCACCAGCGCGAAGATGGGTCGCCACAACGGGCTGTGCATGCTTGCTCCTTGGCCGATGCTCACGGCTGGGTCGGCGTGCGCGAGTACTCGTTCTGGGACTGCGCGCGATGGCGCAACTGCTGCTCCCACGCGGCCTGGTCGCCCGCCTTCCAGCCGTTGGCCGCGAAGGCGCTGGGGCCTGTGGACCCCTGGTAGGCCGGCACGTCGGACTTCTTGGCTGCGCCCTCGATCTTTTCGCCGCAGGCCGACAGCGCGAGCGCCGCGCCGCACAGCACCCACACGGTCGTGCTCTTGCTCATGACTTCTTGCCCTCCGGCTTGGCCTGCTGCGGGCCGCCGGTGGACGGCCGGCCATAAGCCGTGCCCCAGCCCCACACCTCGCTGCCCTTGCCGCGCACCAGGACGCGATTGCGGAAGATGTCGGCCACCACGTCGCCGTCGCCACCCAACAACGCCTTCGTCGAGCACATCTCGGCGCAGGCCGGCAGCTTGCCCTCGGCCAGCCGATTGCGCCCGTACTTCTCGAACTCCGCCTCGCTTCCGTTGGCCTCGGGGCCACCGGCGCAGAAGGTGCACTTGTCCATCTTGCCGCGCAGGCCGAAGGTGCCGTTGCTCGGGAACTGCGGCGCGCCAAACGGGCAGGCGTACGAGCAGTAGCCGCAGCCGATGCAGACGTCCTTGTCGTGCAGCACCACCCCGTCGTCGGTGCGGTAGAAGCAATCGACCGGGCACACCGCCATGCACGGCGCGTCGCTGCAGTGCATGCACGCCACCGAAACGCTGCGCTCGCCCGGCACACCGTCGTTGAGCGTGACCACGCGCCGGCGGTTGACGCCCCACGGCACGTCGTGCTCGGCCTTGCAGGCCGTGACGCAGCCGTTGCACTCGATGCAGCGTTCGGCGTCGCAGATGAATTTCATTCGGGCCATGACTGGATCTCCTTAGGCCGTGGCCTTCTCGACCTGGCACACCGTGGTCTTGGTCTCTTGCATCATCGTCACGCTGTCGTAGCCATAGGTCGTCGCGGTGTTGACGGCCTCGCCGCGCACCACCGGCGCGGCGCCTTGCGGGTAGTACGCCAGCAGGTCGGCGCCACCCCATCGACCCGAGAAGTGGAACGGCAGGAACACCGTCTCCGCGTCGACCCGATCGGTCACCTGCGCGCGCACGCGCAGGCCCTTGAACTCGGGCATGGCCTGCATCGGCGGCGTCTTGACCCACACGAAATCGCCGTTGCGGATGCCGCGGTCGTTGGCCGCCTTCGGGTTGATCTCGACGAACATCTCCTGCTGCAGCTCGGCCAGCCATGGGTTGGAGCGCGTCTCTTCGCCGCCGCCCTCGTACTCGACCAGGCGGCCGCTGGTCATGATCAGCGGGTAGTCCTTGCCGATGTCCTTGTTCTTGTCCTGCACCGTCTTGAACAGCGTCGGCAGCCGCCAGAACGCCATCTTGTCGGCGTGCGTCGGGTACTTGGCCACCAGGTCGGGCCGGTTGGAGTACAGCGGCTCGCGATGCTGCGGGACCGGATCGGGGAAGTTCCACACCAGCGCACGCGCCTTGGCGTTGCCGAACGGGTGGCAGCCGTGGTTCTTCATCGCCACGCGGATGATCCCGCCGGACGGGTCGGTCTTCCAATTCTTGCCCTCGGCGGCCTTGGCTTCAGCCTCGGTGAGCTCCGACCACCAGCCCAGCTTCTTCAGCAGCAGGTGGTCGAATTCCGGATAGCCCGTCGTCAAGTCGGCGCCCTTGCTGTGTGAGCCGTCGCCGGCCAACAGGCTGACGCCGTCGCGCTCGACGCCGAAGTTGGCGCGGAAGTTGCCGCCGCCGTCCATCACGTGACGGCTGGTGTCGTACAGGTTGGGCGAACCGGGGTGCTTCATCTCCGGCGTGCCATAGCTAGGCCACGGCAGCCCGAAGTAGTCGCCGTCGAGCTGGTAACCGGTCTCCTTGTCGACACCACCCTTGGCGCGCAGCGTCTTGACGTCGAAGACGTTCATGTTGCGCATGTGCGCCTTCAGCCGCTCAGGGCTCTGGCCCGTGTAGCCGATGGTCCACACGCAGCGATTGATCTCGCGCAGGATGTCCTCGGGCACCGGCTCGTCCATGCCCTTGACCTTCTGCATCTTGTAGTTCTTGGTCAGCTCCTTGTCGAAGCCCAGCTTCTGCGCGAGCTGGTACATGATCATGTGGTCCGAGCGGCTCTCCCAGAGCGGCTCGATCACCTTCTCGCGCCACTGGAGCGAGCGGTTGGATGCCGTCACCGAGCCGCTGGTCTCGAACTGCGTGCAAGCCGGCAGCAGATAGACCGCGCGATTGGGGTTGAGGTCTTCCGCCTTGCCGGGCATCGCCGCCATCGCCGCGGTGGCCGACGGGAATGGGTCGATCACCACCAGCAGGTCGAGCTTGTCCATCGCCCGCTTCATCTCCAGGCCGCGGCTCTGCGAATTGGGCGCATGGCCCCAGAAGATCAGGCCGCGCAGGTTGCTGTCCTGGTCGATCAGCTCGTTCTTCTCGAGCACGCCGTCGATCCAGCGCGACACCGTCATGCCGGGCTTGGCCATCATGCCCGGCGCGTACTGCTTCTTCATCCACTCGAAATCGACGCCCCAGGCGTTGCAGAAGTGCTTGAACGAGCCCTCTGCCAGTCCGTAGTAGCCGGGCAGCGAATCGGGGTTCGGGCCGACGTCGGTGGCGCCTTGCACGTTGTCGTGGCCGCGGAAGATGTTGGCGCCGCCACCGGACACGCCGATGTTGCCCAACGCCAGCTGCAGGATGCACGACGCGCGCACCATCGCGTTGCCGATGCTGTGCTGTGTCTGGCCCATGCACCAGACGATCGTGCTGGGCCGGTTCTTCGCCATGATCTCAGCCACCTTGGCGACGGTGGCCTCGTCGACACCGCAGACCTCCTGCACCTTGTCGGGTGTCCACTTGGCCATCACGTCCTCGCGGACCTTGTCCATGCCGTAGACCCGGTCCTCGATGTACCTCTTGTCCTCCCAGCCGTTCTTGAAGACGTGGTGCAGCACACCGAACAGGAACGCGATGTCGGTGCCCGAGCGGATGCGCACGTACTCGTCGGCCTTGGCCGCGGTGCGCGTGAAGCGCGGGTCGGCCACGATCATCTTGCAGCCGTTCTCCTTGGCATGCAGCATGTGCAGCAGCGACACCGGGTGCGCCTCGGCCGCGTTGCTGCCGATGTACAGCGCCGCCTTCGAGTTCTGCATGTCGTTGTACGAATTCGTCATCGCGCCGTAGCCCCAGGTGTTGGCCACGCCAGCCACCGTGGTGCTGTGGCAGATGCGCGCCTGGTGGTCGCAGTTGTTGCTGCCCCAGAGCGACATCCACTTGCGCAGCAGGTACGACTGCTCGTTGTTGTGCTTCGACGAGCCGACCACGAAGATCGAATCGGGTCCGCTGGCCTTGCGCAGCTCGAGCATCTTGGCGCTGATCTCGCCGAGCGCGGTGTCCCAGCTGATGCGCTCGTACTTGCCGTTGACCAGCTTCATCGGCGTGCGCAGCCGGTACTCGCCATGGCCGTGCTCGCGCACCGCCGCGCCCTTGGCGCAGTGCGAGCCGAGGTTCAGCGGGCTGTCGAACACCGGCTCGTGGCGCACCCACACGCCGTTCTCCACCACCGCGTCGAGCGCGCAGCCGACCGAGCAGTGACCGCACACGGTGCGCTTGACTTCGATCTTCTTGTCGCCGTCGCTCTTGGCGTCGGCAGCGCGCGCCTTGCGCACCAGCATCAACTGCGATGCCGCCATGCCGGCGCCCAGCCCCAACCCCGAGCGGCGCAGGAACGCGCGGCGGTCGAGCGCCGGAATGGCGCGCGACACCCCGCGCGACAGGCTGTTGACCAGGCTCGACGAGGAGACGTCGGCGCGATCGGACTTGCGGGTGAGCAGCATGTGGACCTCTGGCTGGCGGTTGCGATGGCGGACGGCGCTCGGCCTCAGACCTTGGTGGTCTGGTAGTAGCGCAGCACGTGCGCAGTGACCCGATAGCCACTGCCGTCGTCGGGCACCGCAGGCGCCTTGTCGCTGCCTTCGACGGAGCGCTCGCGGGTGGCCAGCACGGTGGCCGCCGCCGCGAGGACGCCGGTGGTTCCCGCGGCACCCAGCAGCTTGCGGCGCTCCAGGGTGGGTCGGTCGGTGGCTGGCTTGATGGCTCGCTTCATGGTCACCCCTTTGGTCGGGCACGCGCACCTATGCACGCGCGTGCAGAACACCTCGCATTAAGTGTCAGAGTAAACCCGCGTTTCAATCAGGGCTGCCCCGGGTGCAGCGTCGACAAGTTGTCGCGACTCGAACGACAGCTTGTCGCTCATGCAATCACCGACATGTCGGCCGGGTCCCGACGGGTAGACTGGGGCGACGATGAATGCAACCGACACCGTGCGCGTCGCCGTGCTGATCGAGCGGCAGACCCAGCCCAATCGCTGGGAGGCATGGCGCTTTCGCATCGACGATGTCGTGGTCGACGAAGGCGGCTTCGGCGACACGCCGCGCACGCTGCGCGACGACGGGCAGCGCCAGCTGCGCCTGCACCCGGGGTTGCAGGTGTCGTTGCACCACGACGAGGCCGAGGGCTACTACCTCAACCTCACGTCGGGCGCCCCGGTGTGGTTCGTGATGTGGCGCATCGACGACGCCGATCCGTCCGTTGCCTGGCCGGAGTTGGTCACGCTGTCGTACAACGAGGCGGGCCGCCTGCTCGACGCGCAGGAGCGTGTCGACAACGTGCCGCTGAGCCACGAAGGGATCGCCTGGCTCCAGGCCTACGCCGAAGCGCACTACCACCCCGAGCCCAAGCAGCGTCGCCGCCCGGCGTCGTTCCGCGCGCCCGCGGAGCGGCAGTGACGACCATGGACCGCGACAAGCCTGGGTTCCTGTCGCGCTGGTCGCGGCGCAAGGCCCTGGCGCGCCAAGCGCCGCCTCCGGCGCAGCCCGCGGCGTCGCACCCCGACGACGCGGCGAACGACGCCACGCCGGTGGAAGTCGCGAAACCCGCGCAGCAGACGACGCCGGTCGCCGCAGTGACCGCGACCCACGCGGGGCCCGCGAGCCCTGCAGACAGCGCCGCCGGTATAGCCACACCGAGTGAACCGCCGCCGACGCTGAGCGACGTCGCTGCGCTGACGCGCGACTCCGACTTCAGGCGCTTCGTCGCCGCCGACGTCGATCGCGAGGTGAAGAACGCGGCGCTGAAGAAGCTGTTCGCCGATCCGCACTTCAACCTGATGGACGGCCTGGACGTCTACATCGACGACTACGGCAAACCCTCTCCGTTGCCGGCCTCGATGGCGCGCAAGCTGGCGCAGGCGGCCTTTCTCGGCCTGGTCGAACCCGAGCGCCCGCAGCCCGCGAGCGAGAGCGCCGGCCCCGCCGCGCGTCAGACTGCGGGCGCGTGCCCTGCCGACGCGAACGCCACCGCTGTTAGCGATCCCGATGAAAACGCTGATCTGCGACTGCAATCACACGATGCCGCTGGATGCGGCAGCGCTGAAGCAGGCCCTGCAACCGAACGCCAGTCCTGACGGACTGGAGTCGGTGCACACGCTGCTGTGCCGCCGCGAGGCCGCGGCCTTCCAGCGCGCCGCCAAGGCCACCGGCGAACGCGCCGAGGAGTTGCTGGTGGCCTGCACGCAAGAGCGCCGGCTGTTCCTCGAGCTCAACGCACAGACCGAGGGCGCTGCACCGGTCGACGTGCGACCGATCCGCTTCGTCAACATCCGCGAAACCGGCGGTTGGTCGCGCGACGCGAAAGCCGCGACACCGAAGATCGCGGCCCTGATCGCCGCCGCTCAGTTGCCGTCACCGCAGCCGGTGGCCAACGTGAGCTATCGATCCGGTGGGCGCTGCCTGATCCTCGGTGAGGCAGACGCCGCCGAGCGTGCGGCGGCCCTGCTGTCCGACAAGCTCGACGTCAATCTGCTGATCGACGGCCCCGGCAGCGGCGTGGCGCAGACACACGCCTGGGCCGTGCACAGCGGACGCCTGACGCGGCTGTCGGGCTGGCTCGGCGCGTTCGATGCCGAGTGGGAGAGCCGCAACCCGATCGACCTCGACCTGTGCACGCGCTGCAATGCCTGCATCGCCGTGTGCCCCGAAGGCGCGATCGATTTCAGCTACCAGATCGACCTCGCGGCGTGCAAGAGCCACCGCGACTGCGTGCGCGCCTGCGACGCCGCCGGAGCGATCGATTTCGAGCGCGCACCGCGCAGCGACGGCGACACCTTCGACGTCGTGCTCGACCTGCGCGCCAGCCCCTCGTTCGCGATGCACCAGCCGCCGCAGGGCTACTTCCACGCCGGCAGCGACGCGCAGAAGCTGATGCGCGCCGTGATCGAGCTGCGCGACGCGGTCGGCGAGTTCGAGAAGCCGAAGTTCTTCGTCTACGAGCAGAAGATCTGCGCGCACAGCCGCAACGAGCGCATCGGCTGCACCGCCTGCATCGATGTCTGCTCGGCCCGCGCGATCTCCAGCGACGCGTCGTTGAAGGGCAAGCTTCAGGGCAAGCGGCGCGGCGGCCCCGACCGCGCCAGCATGGGGGCGTCCAAGCCCACGGGCGGCATCGTGGTCGAGCCGCACCTGTGCGTCGGCTGCGGCGCCTGCAGCACGGTGTGCCCGAGCGGCGCGATCTCGTTCAACTACCCGTCGGCGGCCGACCAGGGCCGGCGCCTGCGCACGCTGCTGCAAACCTTCGCGCAGGCCGGTGGCCGCGACCCGGTGCTGCTGCTGCACAGCGACGGCGCGGGCGCGCAGCGCGTCGACGAGCTCGGCCGCGCGGCGCGCACCGATCGCGGCGTGCACGGCGTGCCGGCGCGGGTCGTGCCGGTGGGCGTGTGGCACACCGCCAGCATCGGCATCGACCTGTGGCTCGCGGCATTCGCGCAAGGCGCCAATCAGGTGTGGGTGCTGCTGACCGACGAGGAAGCCCCGGAATACCGGCAGGCGCTGTCGGAGCAGATGGCGCTCGCGCAGGCCATCCTCAACGGCCTCGGTTTCGGCGGGCGCCACTTCAAGCTGATCGAAGCGCGCGATGCGCGCGACCTCGCGGCGCTCGACGCCGCGCTGCGCCAGGCGCCGGCCCCCGGCGTGTCGCGCGCGGCCTCGTTCACGGCACAGACCGGCAAGCGCGCGACGCTCGAGTTGGCGATCGACCACCTGCTGAAGTGCGCGCCGCAGCGCGCCGAGGCGATCGCGCTGCCGGCCGCCGGCGCGCCGTTCGGCAGCCTGACAGTCAATGCCGAGACCTGCACGATGTGCCTCGCTTGCGTCGGCGCCTGCCCCGAGGGCGCCCTGCTCGACAACCCGGAGCGGCCGCAGCTGCGCTTCATCGAGATGAACTGCGTGCAGTGCGGCCTGTGTGAAACCACCTGCCCCGAACACGCGATCGCGTTGCAGCCGCGGCTGTGGCTGGCCGACGACGGCAAGGCGCGCAGGCAGCCGCGCGTGCTGCACGAGGTCGAGCCGTTCCGCTGCGTGCGCTGCGGCAAGCCGTTCGGCACGCTGCGCGCGATCGAGGCGATGATCGGCAAGCTCGCCGCTCACGCGGCGTTCCAGGGCGCGGCGGCCGAGCGCCTGAAGATGTGCAGCGACTGCCGCGTGGTCGACCTGCACAGCAACACCGGCGAAGTGCGGATCACGGACCTCTAGGGACGACGATGACCATCACCCCAACGTCCCCGCTGCGCTTTGCCGCCGCCGACGGTGGCGAGGAGCTGGCGCGCGCCGAGCTGTACGGCCTGCTGGCGCAGCTGTGGCTGGCTCCGCCCGACGACGCGCTGTTGCAGCGGTTCCACGTGGCCGTCACGCAGGCGCCCGAGGCGGGTGGCCACCTCGAGGCTCCGTGGCAGGATCTGGTGGCGGCGATGCGCGCCACCTCCCCCGGCGAAGCCGCCGACGAGTTCGACGCGTTGTTCGGCGGCGTCGGCAAGCCCGAGATCTTCGCCTACGCGTCGTACCACCTGAGCGGCTTTCTCAACGAGCGTCCGCTCGCGAAATTGCGCGAGCACCTGAGCGATCTGGGGCTGACGCGCGACATCAGCCGCGCAGAGACCGAGGATCACGTCGCCTACCTGTTCGAGGTGATGCGCTACCTGATCGCCGGCGACGACGCGGGCACGTGCAATCTGGAGCAGCAACGCCGCTTCTTCCGCGCGCAGGTGCAGCCGTGGCTGGCGCAGCTGTGCGACGTCGTCGAGGCGCACCCGCGTGCCCGCGTCTGGCGTGCGGTGGCCGCGCTGACCCGAAGCTTCGTGCACGTCGAAACGCAGGCGTTCGACCTGCTCGAGCAATGAGCGCTTCGCGGCCGCCGACGCGTATGCTGCCGCTGACGCCAGGCCGCGCCGGGGCGCGCCGATGACGATCGCCAGGAGCGAGATCACCGGCATCGTGCTGGCCGGCGGCCGCGGCAGCCGCATGGGCGGCGTCGACAAGGGGCTGCAGAACCACCGCGGCGTGCCGCTCGCGCTGCACGCGCTGCTGCGCCTGCAGCCGCAGGTGGGCGAGGTGATGATCAACGCCAACCGCAACCTCGCGGCCTACGAGTCGATGGGGGTGCCGGTGTGGCCGGACGCACAGGCCGACTTCGCCGGCCCGCTGGCCGGCATGCTGGTGGGCCTGGAGCGCTGCGAGACGCCCTACCTGGCGACGGTGCCTTGCGACACGCCGAACTTTCCGCTCGATCTGGTCGATCGGCTGGCGCAGGCGCTGGAAGCCGAAGGCGCGGAGCTCGCGATGGCAGCCACGCGCGAGGACGGCATGGTCGTGCCCCAGCCGGTTTTCTGCCTGGTGAAGGCCGAGCTGCTCGAGAGCCTGGTGAAGTTTCTGCACGCCGGCCAGCGCAAGATCGACCGCTGGACCGCGCAGCATCGCGTCGCGACGGTCGTGTTCGACGATGCGTCGGCGTTCGACAACGCCAACACGCCCGAGGAACTGCAGCGCTTGCAGCGATAGGCTGCTGCGGATGGCGGCGCCCGCGTCAACGCCGCGATTGGCCTCGCTTGCGCACGCGAAACGCCCACCATGGCAGCTCCCGCGTGAGCGAAAGCACCTGGCCCGGGCGGTCGGGTCCGTAGCCGGGCAGCGTGCGCAGGGCCTGCTGCCAGCCGGCGCTGGCCAGGGCTTCGCGCAGCTTGACCACCGGCGGCTCGTCGAGCACATCGCGCAGGCAGACCAGAAAGTAGTCCTCGTCGGCAATCGGCACGAAGTCCAGGCCGTAGGTGCGCGCGGCGGCCTCGATGCCCATGCCCGCGTCGGCCAGCCCGCTGGCCACCGCGGCTGCCACCGCGAGATGGCTGTCTTCGGCGCTGTCGGCGTAGCCGGCGATCGCCCCGGGATCGATGCGTTCGAGCTGCAGCAGCTGATCGGTCAGCAGCCGCGTGCCCGAACCCGCCTGTCGGTTGACGAACCGCAGCCCGCCACGCGCCAGGTCGGCCAATGCGGCGATGCGATGCGGATTGCCACACGCCACGATCAAGCCCTGGCGTCGCGTCGCGCACCCGATCAACTTGTGGCGGCCTGGCTTGAGCAGCGGTTTCAGGCTCCTCTCGAACAGCTTGCCGCCACCAGGCAGCTTGGGCACGTGAAAGCCCGCGACGATGCAGCGCCCCTCGGCCAATGCCCGCAGCGCATCGACGCTGCCCGCGAACTTCAGCTCGACATGCAACCGGTGTTCGGCACCGGCCCGCTCGCGCAGCAGCGGCAATGCCAGGTCGTGGCTGGCATACAGCGTCACCACCTGCTGCGTGCCGTCGAGCGCCTCGGCGAGCACCCGCTGCAGCTCGACCCGCAGCGCTTCGATGTGCGGCGCCAGGCGCGCGCGGGCGTGCGCCTCGGCCCAGACCATGCGCTGCGCGAACGGCGTCAACCGCGCCGGCTGACCCTGCACCCAACTCACCAGGGGCTCGCCAAGCACCTCTTCCCAATGCTTGAGTGCGCCCCACACGTGCCGATACGACATGCCCAGCGAGCGCGCGGCCTGCTGAATCGAGCCGTGGTCGCGCAACGTCGACAGCAGCTCGAACAGCGGGTTGTAGACGTCGGCGCCGCGTTGACCGTCGGGCTGGAAGCTGTATTCGAGGTGAACCCCTCGCGCGCGCATGTCAGCGGCGCCCGGCCGTCCGAATCCGCTGACGGCCTTGCAGCCAACGAAGCGAGCGCGGGGGCCGATTCATCGCGCAAGGTTAGATCAGCGCAGCGTCGTCGAGAATGCGCCCGCCGCCGAAGCTCGACGTGGCCGCCGTCGGCTCGGGGCCGCCGGCGCTGACCCGAACCGCGCAGTACTTGAACTCGGGGATCTTGCCGAACGGATCGAGGGCCGGGTTGGTCAGCTTGTTGATCGCCGCCTCGTAGTAGCAGAACGGCACGAACACCGCGCCCGGCGGTGAGCTCTCGTCGGCGCGCGCAAAGAGGCTCACGCGGCCGCGTCGCGACTCGATCGTGGCCACGTCGCCCGGCTTGAGCCCCAGCCGGGCCAGGTCGATCGGATGCAGCATCGCCACCGGGTCGGGCTCGATCGCATCGAGCACGCCGGCGCGGCGCGTCATGCTGCCGGTGTGCCAGTGTTCGAGCTGGCGGCCGGTGATCAGCACCATCGGGTAGTCGGCATCGGGCCGCTCGTTGGCCGGGATCAGGTCGGCCGGTACGAACTTGGCCCTGCCGGTGGCGGTGGGGAAGCGATCGTCGAACACGACCGGCTGGCCGGCGTCGCCCTCGTGGAGGCAGGGGTAGGTGACGCTGTGCTCGCGCTGCAGACGATCCCAGGTGATGCCGGCGATGCTCGGCATCGTGTGTCGCATCTCGTCGAACACCGCGGCGGTGGCGGCTTCGTTGTCCGACCCGTAGTCGGGCCAGCGCAGGCCGATGCGTTGGGCCATCTGCCGGATGATCCACAGGTCCTGTCTCGCGTCGCCGGGGGGCTGCAGCGCCTGGCGGCCGAGCTGCACCATGCGGTCGGTGTTGGTGAAGGTGCCGAACTTCTCCGGGAACGCCGAGGCCGGCAGGATCACGTCGGCCAGGTACGCGGTCTCGGTGAGGAAGATGTCCTGCACCACCAGCATCTCGAGCTTCGCGAGCGCGTCGCGCGCATGGTCGGCGTCCGGGTCGCTCATCGCCGGGTTCTCGCCCATGATGTACATGCCCTTGACGGTGCCGGCGTCGATCGCCTTGATCACCTCGACCACCGTGAGCCCCGGCTTGTCGTCGAGCCGTTCCGGCGCGAGACCCCAGGCGCTGGCGAAACGCGCCTTCGCCTGCGGGTTGTCGACGCGCTGGTAGTCGGGGTACATCATCGGAATCAGCCCGGCGTCGGACGCGCCCTGCACGTTGTTCTGGCCGCGCAGCGGGTGCAGCCCGGTGCCGGGGCGGCCGATCTGGCCCGTCATCAGCGCCAGCGCGATCAGGCAGCGCGCGTTGTCGGTGCCGTGCACGTGCTGGCTGATGCCCATGCCCCACAGGATCATCGATGCCTTGCTGGTGGCGTACAGCCGCGCGACTTCACGGATCGTCTCGGCCGGGATGCCGCAGATCGGCGCCATCGCCTCGGGGCTGTAGCCCCTGACGTTGCTCGCCAGCGCGTCGTAGCCGAGCGTGCGGTCGGCGATGAACTTGGCGTCGACCAGGCCCTCCTCGACGATCACGTGCATGATCGCGTTGAGCAGCGCCACGTCAGTGTCGGCCTTGAACTGCAGGTAGCGGTGCGCGTAGCGGGTGAGTTCGCTGCGCCGCGGGTCCATCACGATCAGCTTGGTGCCGCCGGCGACCGCGTTCTTCATCCAGGTGGCCGCCACCGGGTGATTCACGGTCGGGTTGGCGCCGATCAGGATCACCACCTCGGCCTTCGTCACGTCCATCACCGGGTTGCTCACCGCGCCGGAGCCGATGCCTTCGAGCAGCGCCGCCACGCTCGAGGCGTGGCACAGGCGCGTGCAATGGTCGACGTTGTTGCTGCCGAAGCCGGTGCGCACCAGTTTCTGGAACAGGTATGCCTCTTCGTTGCTGCCCTTGGCCGAGCCGAAGCCGGCCAGCGCGTACCGCCCGTGCTGGTCGCGCAGGCGCGCAAGCGTGCCGGCGGCGAGCTCCAGCGCCTCGTCCCAGGAGGCCTGCCGAAACACGCTCATCACGTCGTCGGGGTCCATCGTGAAGTCGCCGCGCTTGGGCGCGTCGGCGCGACGGATCAGCGGCACCGTCAGACGCTGCGGGTGGTGCGCGTAGTCGAAACCATAGCGGCCCTTGACGCACAGCCGGCCGTGGTTGGCCGGGCCGTCGCGGCCCTGCACGAAGAGGATCCTGTTGTCCTTGACGTGATAGGTGAGCTGGCAGCCGACGCCGCAGAAGGGGCAGATCGACTCGACCTGCTTGTCGGGCACGGGCAGCGCCGCCTCGCGCGCCGGCATCAGTGCGCCGGTGGGGCAGGCCTGCACGCATTCGCCGCAGCCGACGCAGCTCGAGCGGCCCATCGGGTCGGCGGCGTCGAACACGATCTTCTCGCCCGCACCGCGGAAGGCCAGGCCGATCACGTCGTTGCCCTGCACCTCGCGGCAGGCCCGCAGGCA
>DATIFD010000388.1:0-7855 GCA_035455385.1 Burkholderiaceae bacterium | reverse complement strand
TGCTCGCCAGGTCGATGGCCTGGCCGCCGGCCATGCCCGCGTGGCCGGCCGCGCGCGCGAGCAGCCCGCACAGGCGCGCCTGCAGCGCCGGCGGCACGCCCTCACCGCCGGGGAAGGCGGCGCTGTCGGCCGCGGTGGGCGTGAGCACCTCGAACGCCAGCGCCTGCATCGCATCGCCGGCCAGCATGGCCTGAGCCTCGCCGAACTTCACGTGAACGGTGGGCTTGCCCCGACGCAGCACGTCGTTGTCCATGCAGGGCATGTCGTCGTGGATCAGCGAGTACGCATGGATCAGCTCCACCGCGACCGCGGCGCGCAACGCGGCGCTGCGGTCGCCGTGGGCCGCCTCGCAGGCGGCCAGCACCAGCAACGGGCGCAGCCGCTTGCCGCCATCGAGCACGCCATAGCGCATCGCCTCGCCCAGGCCCGCCGGCGCTTCCAGCGGCACCCAGCGCTGGAGGGCGCGCTCGACCGTGTCGAGCTCGGCGCGCATCCACAGATCGAACTCCGCCGCGTTCATCGGATCACAAGACCACACTGCCCAACGTCATTTGTCGCTGAACGGCTCGAGTTGGCCGCGTTCGAGAACCTTCACCTGCTGTTCCACCGCCTGCAAGCGCGCGCGGCAGTACTGCAGGAGCTGTGCGCCGCGCCGGTAACTCTGGAGGAGATCGTCGAGGGGCAGCTGGGCACCCTCCATCGCTGACACCAATCGTTCCAACTCAGCCAGTGCCTGCTCGTAGCTCTCGGGCTCGGCGGAACCAAGGGTTTGTTCGGTACCGCTTGAAGCCTTGCCCATGAGGCCCAATTCTAGCGATGGGGTAGGGGTAGAATCCCACCCCCGCTTGTGATGATGCAAGCGGCAAAGCCGGCTCCATTGAGGCCGGCTTTGTTTCCATACCCGCCCGCGGGGCCACCGGGCGGGGGTTCGATATCGGTTTTCCGAAAGTCCGGGGATCATGTCCGACCTGAGCCACAGTCTCGAAGCTCTTGCGCGCAGCCGCACCCAACTTCCCGTCCACACCTACTTCGACGCCGAGTTGTTTCGGCGCGAGCAGGAGCTGATCTTTCAGTCCGGTCCTCGGTACATCGGCCATGAACTGGCCGTGCCCGAGGTCGGGGAGCACTACGCGCTGCCGCAGGAAGGTGAAGGCCGCTCCCTGGTGCGGACTCACGCCGGCGTCGAACTCATCTCCAACGTCTGCCGGCATCGCCAGGCGGTGATGCTGCGCGGCCGCGGCCGCGTGCACGGGCAGATCGTCTGCCCGCTGCACCGCTGGACCTACGACCTGCAGGGCAGGCTGATCGGCGCCCCGCACTTCGACGAGGATCCGTGCCTGAACCTGCGCAACTATCCGCTGCAGGGCTGGAACGGACTGCTGTTCGAGGCCAACGGCTTCGACCTCGACGCCGAACTGGGCGGGCCCGGGCTGCGCGATGCGTTCGACTTCAGCGGCTACGTGCTCGACAAGGTGGAGTTGCACGAGTGCGACTACAACTGGAAGACCTTCATCGAGGTCTACCTGGAGGACTACCACGTCGGGCCGTTCCACCCGGGCCTGGGGCGCTTCGTCACCTGCGACGACCTGCGCTGGCGCTTCGGCACCCACCATTCGGTGCAGACCGTCGGCGTGCGCAACGCGCTCAAGCAGGCCGGGTCGCCGGTGTATCAGCGCTGGCACGAGGCGGTGATGAAGTTCCGCAACGGCGTGCCTCCGGAGCACGGCGCCATCTGGCTGACGCTTTACCCCAACGTGATGGTCGAGTGGTATCCGCACGTGCTGGTGGTGTCGACGCTGTTCCCCCAGGGACCGCAGAAGACGCTCAACGTGGTGGAGTTCTTCTATCCCGAGGAGATCGCGGCCTTCGAGCGCGAGTTCATCGAAGCCCAGCAGGCCGCCTACATGGAGACCTGCGTCGAGGACGACGAGATCGCGCTGCGCATGGACGCCGGCCGCAAGGCCCTGCTGGAGCGCGGCGACGACGAGGCCGGCCCCTACCAGAGCCCGATGGAAGACGGCATGCAGCACTTCCACGAGTGGTACCGGCGTCAACTGCAGGGTCAGGTGCCGCCGGCGCCGCTCTGACGCGCGACGGTGCCGCCGCGTTCCCCGGCCCCATGATCGAACGAACCCTCATCAGCGCCGAATCGCTGCGCCTGCTGCTGGCCTCGGGCAAGCCGTGCGTGCTGCTCGACTGCGGGTTCGACCTCGCCGACCCGGGCGCCGGCGCGCGCGCGTTCGCGCAGGGCCATCTGCCGGGCGCGCGCAGGGCCGACCTCGATCACGACCTGAGTGCAGCGAAGAACGGCCGCAACGGACGTCACCCGTTGCCGAGCCGCGAGGTGTTCGCTGCCACGGTGGCGCGCTGGGGCGTGCGCCCCGACTTGGCCGTCGTGTGCTACGACGACCAGGGCGGGCCATATGCGGCGCGCGCGTGGTGGATGCTGCGCTGGCTCGGCCACGACCCGGTCGCCGTGCTCGATGGCGGCCGCGCCGCGTGGCTGGCCGCCGGCGGCTCGCTCGAAACGACCGCGGCGCCCGAGCTCGACGGCGCGCCGCCCTACTCGCTGCCGCAGGCGACGATGCCCACCGTGGACGCGCAGCGGCTGCTCTCGCTGCTGGGCAAGGTGACGGTGGTCGACGCGCGCTCCGGCGAGCGCTTTCGCGGCGAGGTGGAGCCTCTCGATCCGGTGGCTGGCCGCATCCCGGGGGCGCGCAGCCGCTTCCACAAGGACAACCTGCAGCCCGACGGGCGCTTCCGCTCGCCGGCCGAACTGCGTGCGGCCTTCGAGCCGTTCGGCGAGCCCACGGGCTGCGTGCACCAGTGCGGCTCGGGCGTCACCGCATGCCACAACCTGCTGGCGATGGAGCACGCCGGCTTGACCGGCTCGGCGCTCTACCCAGGGTCGTGGAGCGAGTGGTGCGCCGATCCGGCGCGGCCGATCGCCCGCGGGTAGGTACCGACACCGCCGGGTTGATCTGGGGCAACTCCCACCCCAGACCGATCGACGCACACTTGGATCCGAGTGAAACTTGCGGCTTCAACCCGGAGATCGACCATGTACAAGCGAATTCTCGTCCCGACCGATGGCTCCGAGATCACCGAGAAAGCGGTACGGACGGCGATCGATCTGGCCAAGCTCTGCGGCGCGCAGTTGCGCACGATCAGCGTCAAGGAGCCGTTCCCGTACAGCGCGATCTCCGAGATGCAGCCGGTGCCGCCGCAGGAGTTCTACGACGCCCAGGAGCGCATCGCGACCGGCCGGGTCAAGGCCGTGCAGGACGCTGCGTCGGCCGCCGGCGTGCCCTGCCAGGCCCACACGGTCGAGGCGCTGCACGCATGGGAGGCGATCCTCGACCACGCCAAGGACCAGCAGTGCGACCTCATCGTGATGGCGTCGCACGGCCGCCGCGGCGTCAGTGCGCTGCTGCTCGGCAGCGAGACCTCGCGCGTGCTGACGCACAGCCCGCTGCCGGTGCTGGTGATCAAGTAGCGCCGCGCGGTGCGCAGCGCGGCATTGTGTGGCAAGTGTCCTCAGGCCACGCCGTGTGTCCTGAACCAGGCGAGACAGCGCCTCCAGCCGTCCTCGGCGGCTTCCTTGCGATAGCTCGGCCGGTAGTCGGCATGGAACGCGTGCGGCGCATCCGGGTAGACGACGAACTCGCTCTTCCTGGCTGCCGGGCTGCCGGCGGCGAGTGCCGCCTTCATCGTCTCGACCGTGTCCAGCGGGATGCCGCCATCGGCTCCACCATAGAGCCCGAGCACTGGCGCGTTGAGCTTGCCCGCCAGCTCGATGGGGTTGGTCGGCTGTAGCGGGTTGCTGGTGCCCACCAGGCGCCCGTACCAGGCGACCGCCGCCCGCACGCCGGGGTTGTGTGCGACGTAGAGCCAGGTGATGCGTCCGCCCCAGCAGAAGCCGGTGACCGCGAGCCTGGACGCGTCGGCGCCCTGTCCACGGGCCCAGACGACCGTGGCGTCGAGATCGCCCATCACCTGGGCGTCGGGCACCTTGGCGATCACCTCGGAGATCAGCTTGGAGAGCTCGCCGTACGAACCGGCGTCGCCCTGGCGCACGAACAGCTCGGGCGCGATCGCGAAGTAGCCGGCCTTGGCGAACCGGCGGGCGACGTCGGCGATGTACTCGTGCACGCCGAAGATCTCACTGACCACCAGCGCCACCGGCGCGTTGGCCTTGCCGGCCGGCGCGGCGCGGTATGCCGGCAGCTGGAAGTCGCCGGCCGGAATCGTCACCTCGCCGACGGTCAGGCCGCGGTCGTCGGTCCTGATCGTCGTCTGCGCCACCACCGGAAGCACAGCGGCGGAAAAACCGCTGCCCACCGAGGTGCGGACGAAGGCACGACGCGTGTAGTCGCGTCCCGGCGCGAGACTGTCGATCTCCTGCTCGATCATGCCCGTGGTTCCTTCGATTCGGCGGCGCGCGCGATTGTAGGCAGTCGGGCCCGGCCCACGCTGGCGTCGCCACCCGCGGCCGGCGGCACGGCGAGCCACCTCGGCTCAGAGGTCGGTGTTGCGGCGGACGCGTTGCTGCGAACCGCGGCCGTCGAGCACCGGCGCGACGATCGCGCGGCCGATCGACGCGAGCACCGAATCGCTGCGATGCGACCGCCCTTCGCTGGCGACGCGCGGATCGGCTGCGTCGTCGCGATGGTCGAACGGGCTTTGCATGCCGGCGCCGATCAGCAGCAGCGCGATCGCGCGGCCCAAAGACCGGACGGCACTGTCGGCCTGCGGTCGGGAAGTGTTGGTCATTTCGTCTCGCTGGCCCTCGAAGGGCATAACGAATTGCCTTGGAGCACGGCGCGCGCCGCGAGGTTCCGCAATGCGCGTTCGTTCAATGCGCCTGGTCCCAGTTCGCCCCCACGCCCACCTCGGCCAGCAGCGGCACCGCCAGCTGCGCCACGCCCGACATCAGCTTTGGCACTTCGGCGGTTGCCCACTCGAGCTCGTCGTCGGGCACCTCGAACACCAGCTCGTCGTGCACCTGCATCACCATCGCCGTGCGCCGGTGCTGCGCATCGATCGCCGCCTGCACTGCGAGCATCGCCATCTTGATCAGGTCGGCGGCCGTGCCCTGCATCGGCGCATTGATCGCCTGGCGCTCGGCACCGGCGCGGCGTGGGCCGCTGCCGCCGCGAATGTCGGGCAGCTCGATGCGGCGGCCGAACAGCGTCTCCACGTAGCCCTGCTGCGCGGCCCGGGCCCGGGTTTCGTCCATGTAGCGCTTGACGCCGGCAAAGCGCTGGAAGTAGCGGTCGATGTAGGCGGTGGCGGCGCTGCGCTCGATGCCGAGGTTCTGCGCCAGGCCGAAGGCGCCCATGCCGTAGATGAGGCCGAAGTTGATCGTCTTGGCATAGCGTCGTTGCTCGGCGCTCACCTGGTCGGGCGCGACGCCGAACACCTCGCTGGCGGTGGCGCGGTGCACGTCCATGCCCTCGCCGAAGGCGCGCCGCAGGCCGGGGTCACCGCTGATGTGGGCCATGATGCGCAACTCGATCTGTGAGTAGTCGGCGCTGACGATGCGGTGGCCCTGCGGCGCAATGAACGCTTCGCGCACGCGGCGGCCTTCCGGCGTGCGGATCGGAATGTTCTGCAGGTTCGGATCGTTGCTGGCCAGCCGGCCGGTCACCGCCACCGCCTGGCCGTAGGTGGTGTGCACGCGCCCGGTGTCGGGGTTGACCATCAGCGGCAGCTTGTCGGTGTAGGTGCCTTTCAGCTTCGACAGGCTGCGGTGCTCGAGGATCTTGGCCGGCAGCGGAAAGTCCGCGGCCAGTTCCTGCAGCACGTCTTCGTCGGTGGACGGTGCGCCGCTGGCGGTCTTGCGCTTGACCGGCAGGCCGAGCTTGCCGAACAACACGTCGCCGATCTGCTTCGGGCTGCCCAGGTTGAACGGCTGCCCTGCCAGCGCATGCGCCTCGCGCTCGAGCACCACCATGCGCTCGGCCAGCTCGCGACTCTGCTGCGCCAGCAGCGCAGCGTCGATCAGCACGCCGCGGCGCTCCATGCGCGCGAGCACCGCCGACACCGGCATCTCGATGCGCTCGTACACATGCAGCAGGCCCGGCTCGCGCTGCAGCCGCGGGTACAGCGTCTGGTGCACGTGCAGCGCCATCTCGCTGTCTTCGCCCGAGTAGCGCGTGGCGCGCTCGATGTCGACCTGCGAGAACGGGATCTGGTTGGCGCCCTTGCCGCAGACCTCTTCGTAGCTCAGGCCCCTGCGATCGAGATGCCGCGCGGCAAGGCTTTCGAGGCTGTGCGCCTTGTGGGCCTCGAGCACGTAGCTCTCCAGCAGTGTGTCGTGGCGCCAGCCCCGTACTGCGATGCCATGGTTGGCGAACACGTGGGCGTCGTACTTGGTGTTCTGGCCCATCTTGGCGGCTGCGTCGTCCTCGAGCCACGGCTTCAACGCGGCCAGCGCGTCGGCCAGCGCGAGCTGATCCGGCGCGCCGGGATAGTTGTGCGCCAGCGGCACGTAGGCGCCCTCGCCCGGCTGCACCGCGAACGAGATGCCGACGATGCGCGCGCGGATCGGGTCGAGCGAGTCGGTCTCGGTGTCCAGCGCCGCCAGCGGCGCTGCGCGCAACCGCTCGATCCAGCCAGCGAGCTGCACCTGCGTGGTGACCGTCTCGTAGCGATGCGCCAGCGCGATCGCCGGCGCGGCCGGGGCGGGCGCGGTTGCCCCATCGTCGCTCGACGTCGCGGCGACGGCCGGTGCGCTGCCTGGCACGCCGAGTTCGATCTCGAGCTCCTTGCGCCAGAGCTTGAAGCCATAGCGCTGGTAGAAGTCGAGCAGGCCGGCGCGGTCGATGTCTCGCAGCGCCAGCGCGTCGAGCGACGGCCAGCGCTCGACATAGCCCGACAGGTCGCAATCGGTCGCCACCGTGATCAACCGGCGACCCTGCGGCAGCCACGACAGTGCCTTGCGCAGGTTGTCGCCGACCACGCCCTTGATCGAGTCGGCCGCCGCCATCACGCCCTCGAGCGAGCCGTAGTCGGCGATCCACTTGGCCGCCGTCTTCGGGCCGACCTTCTCGACGCCGGGCACGTTGTCGACCGTGTCGCCGATCAGCGTCAGGTAGTCGACGATGCGCTCGGGCGGCACGCCGAACTTGGCCAGCACGCCGGCCGCATCGAGGATCTCCGGCGGCTTGGCCATCGTGTTGATGAGCGTGACCTCGGGCGTCACCAGCTGCGCCAGGTCCTTGTCGCCGGTGGAGATCAGCACGCGGTGGCCGGTCTCGGCGGCCACGCGCGCCAGCGTGCCGATCGCATCGTCGGCCTCGATGCCGGGCACTTCGAGCACGGGCCAGCCGAGCAGCCGGACCACCTCGTGGATCGGCTCGATCTGCCGCGTCAGGTCGTCGGGCATCGGCGCGCGCGTGGCCTTGTACTGCGGATACCACTCGTCGCGAAACGTCTTGCCCTTGGCGTCGAACACGCACGCCGCATGCCCGGCCGGGTAGCGCTCGCGCAGCCAGCGCAGCATGCCTACCATGCCGTGCACCGCCCCGGTGGGAAACCCGTCGGGCGCGCGCAGGTCCGGCAGCGCGTGGTAGGCGCGGTAGAGATAGCTCGAGCCGTCGACCAGGACGAGTGTGTGATCGGTCATGCGCGCCATTTTGCGTCGTCACCGCCGACCGCCTCGCGCCGTAGAATGAAGCGCATGACATCGCGTCGCGTCGTCTGGTGGTTGTTGGGCCTCGCTGCCGTGGCGTCGTACAGCGCCGGGCAGGTGAGCGCACCCGGCACGCCCGCGTCGGCACCGGCGCAGTCCAAACGCGCGGATCCCGAGATCAGACGCAGCGTCGTCGAGGACGATCACGTTCGCATCGAG
>DATIFD010000387.1:0-3320 GCA_035455385.1 Burkholderiaceae bacterium | reverse complement strand
CGGCAGCAACTCCTCGAGCGACTCCAGGCGCTCGGTGAGATCGTCGATGCGCTCGCTGGAGATGACCGCCGCCTTGGCCGTGAACGCGGCGGCCAGCGAGTTGTTCAGCGCCTGGATGTGCTCGTCCTGCTTCTCTGTGCTCATGCCGGCCGAGGCCATGCCGTCGCGCAGGGTCTTGAGCAGCGGCGGCAGCCGGCGCAGCACCTCGGCGCGCTCCTCGCGCGTGACCTTCGCCCCGGCCGACCAGATGACGTCGGTGGCGGCCTTCTTCATCGCCTTGGTCTGTTCGGACTGTGCGCCGTAGCGCACGGCGGTGGTGGCGAGCACGTCGGCCCAGACCTGGAACAGGAACTGGCGCACCTCGTCCTGCACCGGCACTTCGTTGAGCATCTTGCGCAGCTCGATCGTGTACTGGATCGCGAGCGTTTCGCGCTGCTCGATCTGCTGCGCCAGCGACACGCCCTTGCGCGATGCCTCGTTCTCGTTCTTGAAATAGTGCTCGAGAAACTTCTCGAACTCGATCAACACGGTCTGGAACACGCGCCGCCCGGTGTCGGGGTAGGCCTCGACCACCTGCACGACGCGCTTGACCTCCTTGGACAGCGCCTCGCCCGAGCTCTCGGAGGCCGACGAATCGAAGCCCATCACGCAGGCGCCCATGCGGTCGATCAGGCGCCGCGCCGGATGGTCGATGGTGGCGAAGAAGTCGGGCTCGCTCACCGCCACCCGCAGCGTCGGCATCTGCAGGCGCGCGAACCAGACTCGGATGGAAGCCGGTATGCGGTCCTCGGTGAGGATCGACTGGAACATCATCGCGACGATCTCGATCGTCGCGCGCTCCACCGGCGTGGTGGCCGCCTGCTTCAGTGCCTGCTTGCGCTGCTGCAGCTCGGCCAGCATCTGCGGCGTGCTGATCGGTGGCGCTTCGGCGTCGGTGCGCGAAGCCAGCCGCTGCTGCACGTTGACCTGCGCGTTGTTGATCGCTTCGGCCAGCACCGGTGACATCGGCTTCATGTGCGCCGTGTCGCCGAAGCCCGGCAGCTGCTTGCCGACCAGTCGGTTCAGGCGGCTGAGGATCTCGCCGGAGTTCTCCCGGCGCAGCGGGCCGGCGCGGGTCATCAGGCGCGTCTCGTCGCTGACCGTGCGCCCACCCCCCCCGGACACGCCACCGCGCACCGATGTCGACGTGGCGTCGCCCGGATTGGCGCCCAGCGCGCCGGAGAACATGCCGCCGGTGTTGACGCCGCGCGAGCGGCGGATCAGCGGACGCAGGTCGACCTCGGGCAGCACGCCGTTGTCGATCAACCAGCGGTTGGTTTCATGGTAGGCCTCCTCGACGACGTGGGCGAGCTCCTCGTGAAGCACCGACTGCAGTTCACGCCAGCCGTCCAGACTCATGCCCGAGGTTCGCCAGGCCTCGAGCGTCACGCGCGCCACCACGTGGGCACGCACCGGGTCGTGGGCGTCGAGCTCGGTGCGCCGCTCCAGCGAACACAGCCGCGAACGCAGGTCGGCGAACTCCCAGGACGCCCGGTCCATCACCGCCAGCGCCAGCCGAGACGTGAGAATCTCACGCTCGATGGTGTCGTCGTCGACCAGCGACAGCGCGCCTGTGCCCGGCACCGGCAGATCGGCGGCGCGGGTGGCGGAGAGCGTCTGGCCCATCGCCTTGAATAGCCCGTCGGCGACGGCGTGCTGCCAGCCGACGCCGGCGCGCTCCATCGCCTTGAAAAGGTCGCGGCGCATCAGCGCCACCGCGGGCACCGCGGGCTTGTCGAGCAACGCGCGGGCCGTCTCGAGGACGGCGCTCGCCAGCGCCGGTAACGCCGCCGTCACCTGATCGGCATACCGCCGCCTGGCCTGCTGCGCGAGATGGCTGGACGCTGCCGCGGCGTTCATGTCGGGTGGAGTCAGGTCGCGCCTACTCTACACCACGGCACCCGCATTGGGATCGTTGGGATCGCGGTCCTTGCCCGTCGTGCGGACCAAATCCTCGCGTTTGACGCCCAGCCACATCGCGATGGCGGCGGCGACGAAGACGGACGAATAGATGCCGAACAGGATGCCGATGGTCAGTGCAACCGCGAAATAGTGCAGGGTCGGCCCGCCGAACAGCAGCATCGCCAGCACCATCATCTGGGTCGAGCCGTGCGTGATGATGGTGCGGCTCATCGTGCTGGTGATCGCGTGGTCGATGACCTCGCGCGTGTTCAGCTTGCGAAAGCGCCGGAAGGCTTCGCGGATCCGGTCGAAAATCACGACCGACTCGTTGACCGAATAGCCCAGCACCGCCAGCACCGCCGCCAGCACGGCGAGCGAAAACTCCCACTGGAAGAAGGCAAAGAAGCCCAGGATGATGACCACGTCGTGCAGGTTGGCGACGATGGCGGCGATCGAGAACTTCCACTCGAAGCGGAAGGCCAGGTAGACCATGATGCCGATGACCACGAACGCCAGCGCCTTGAGCCCGTCCAGGTAGAGCTCGGCGCCGACCGCCGGCCCGACGAATTCGGTGCGCGACAGCCGCATCGGCTCGGTACCGCCGCCACCGGCGCAGGCCGGGCGTGCCACCTGCTCGCCCTGCGGCGTGGTGTACTGGCGCTGTTCGATCTTGCCGGCCTCGTCGGCGCATAGCCGCTCGAAGACCCGGCTGGCGACGTCGCTCTGCTTCAGATCGCCGCGGACCGGCAGCCGGATCAGCACGTCGTGCGAGGTGCCGAAGTTCTGTACCTGCACCTCGCCGAAGCCCAGCGACTCGACGCTCGCGCGCGTCTTGTTGATGTCGGCCGCCTGCGCGTAGCTCACCTCGAGCAGCGTGCCGCCGGTGAACTCGATCGACAGGTGCAGGCCGCGGGTGACCAGGAAGAACACCGCCGCTGCGAAGGTGACGAACGAAATGACGTTGAACACCAGCGCATGGCGCATGAACGGGATGTCGCGCTGGATGCGGAAAAACTCCATCAGGCTCTCCGGGTCTGATGGGGACTTGGGGAGGGCTCACGTGCGCGCAGCGCACGGGATGCGATCACCAAGGATTGCATCGCGTCGTGGCCCACGGTCACCCTTGCGCCGGCGGCACGGCGCCTTCTGGCCGCCACACCTGGCCGATGGACACGGACTTCAGGCGTTTCTGGCGGCCGTACCAGAGATTCACCAGCCCGCGCGAGAACAGCACCGCCGAGAACATGCTGGTCAGGATCCCGAGACAGTGCACGACGGCGAAGCCTTTCACCGGCCCCGAGCCGAACGCCAGCAGCGCCAGGCCGGCGATCAGCGTCGTCACGTTGGAGTCGAGAATCGTCGCCCACGCCCGCTCGTAG
>DATIFD010000386.1:0-6292 GCA_035455385.1 Burkholderiaceae bacterium | reverse complement strand
CACAAGTACGGCGGCACCTCGATGGGGTCGACCGAACGCATCCGCAATGTCGCCAAGCGGGTGAAGAAATGGGCGCAGGCCGGCCACCAGATGGTGGTGGTGCCTTCGGCAATGAGCGGCGAGACCAATCGGCTGCTCGCTCTGGCCAAGGAAGTGTCGCCGGAGAAGATGACCGGCGACGCGATGCGCGAGCTCGACATGATCGCCGCCACCGGCGAGCAGGTGTCGGTGGGGCTGCTGTCGCTGGCGCTGCAGGCCGAAGGGCTGCAGGCGGTGAGCTACGCCGGCTGGCAGGTGCCCATCGAAACCGACAGCGCGTACACCAAGGCCCGCATCGAGCGCATCGACGACACCCGCGTGCGCGCGGATCTCGCCGCCGGCAAGGTGGTGATCATCACCGGCTTCCAGGGCATCGACGAGGCCGGCCACGTCACCACGCTCGGCCGCGGCGGCTCCGATACCAGCGCGGTGGCCGTGGCCGCGGCGATGAAGGCCGCCGAGTGCCTGATCTACACCGACGTCGACGGTGTCTACACCACCGACCCGCGCGTGGTACCGGAGGCGCGGCGCCTGCCTGTCGTCAGCTTCGAAGAGATGCTCGAGATGGCCAGCCTGGGGTCCAAGGTGCTGCAGATCCGCTCGGTGGAGTTCGCCGGCAAGTACCGCGTGCCGCTGCGTGTGCTGTCGAGCTTCACGCCGTGGGATATTCCGATCGCCGAAGAAGCCGCGTCGGGCACGCTGATCACCTTCGAGGAAGACGAAAAGATGGAACAAGCCGTTGTCTCGGGCATCGCCTTCAACCGCGACGAGGCCAAGGTCACGATCATGCGCGTGCCCGACAGGCCCGGCATCGCCTACCAGATCCTGAGCGCCGTGGCCGATGCCAACATCGACGTCGACGTCATCGTGCAGAACGTCAGCCACGACGGCAAGACCGACTTCTCGTTCACCGTGCACCGCAACGACTACGCGCGTGCGATCGATCTGCTCAAGTTCAAGGTGGGCCCGGCGCTCGGCGCCGGCGAGGTGAGCGGCGATGCGCGCATCTGCAAGGTGTCGATCGTCGGCATCGGCATGAAGAGCCACGTCGGTGTGGCGGCCAAGATGTTCCGCACGCTGGCCGAGGAGGGCATCAACATCCAGATGATCACCACCAGCGAGATCAAGACCTCGGTGGTGATCGACGAGAAGTACATGGAGCTGGCCGTGCGGGCGCTGCACAAGGCGTTCGAGCTCGATCAGCCCCAGGCCGCCTGACGCGCGCGATGGTCAGTGCCGGGGCGTAGAATCCGCCGGCTGGCCGAGGAGACGTGACCGAGAGGCCGAAGGTGCTCCCCTGCTAAGGGAGTATGCGGGCAAAACCTGCATCGTGGGTTCGAATCCCACCGTCTCCGCCACCGTGCAGCGATCCGCCTTCATCGCCGCGGAACGGCGCGACGGTTGCCTCGGACGATTCGTCGTCACTCGTAGAGCATCACGGTCGACGTCGGGAAGCCCTGCGCGTCCTCGCCCCCGAAGACCAGAACCTTCCCGTTGCGCAGGAGCGTCGCCGTCGACCCCGCCCTGGCGGTCGCCAGGATGGGCCCGGGTCTCCACGCGCCGGTGTCGGGCTCGAAGAGATCGGTCACCGCGGCGGCCTGCAGGCCACCCACGACCAGCACGCGCCCATCGGTGAGCAGGATGGCGGAGTGCCCGCTTCTGCCCACCTGCATGGCGCCGGCCGGCGTGAATTGACCCGTCGACGGATCGTAGGTCTCGGCCGACGCCGCCGTGGACCCGTCGGTCGCGAAGCCTCCGGTGACGAGGACGCGACCGTCGGCGAGGAGCGCAGCGGCATGGAACCCGCGCGCGGTCACGAGGGAGCCTGTCGGCTGGAACACGCCCGTCCGTGGGTCGTAGACCTCGGCCGTGGCGGTGAAGACCTCGCCCGCCGAGTCGCAGCAAGTGATGCCGCCGGCGATCAGCACGCGACCGTCGGCGAGCTGCGTGGCCGTGTGGCCGCGGCGCGCGGTGGTCATGCTCCCGGCCGCGGTCCATTGCTCCGAGGTTGGGTGGTACCGCTCGGCCGTGGCGACAGCCGGGATTTGTCCACCGGCCATGAGCACGCTGCCGTCGTTGAGGGGTGTCGCCGCGCCTCCCCCATCGTGGCGGACGCCGAGATCGCCGACGCGGTGGAAGGCGCCGGTGGTCGCGTCGAAGGCCTGGGTGGCGCGCAGTCCGCCATCGAGATGGAGAGCGCTGTTGATCCCGGGGCCGACGAGGAGGAACCCGCCGTTACCGAGCGCGGCCGGCGTGGTGAGGTCCGATTCCGCCGAGAACGCGAGCCGCGGGCCGGGCGAGAAGGTCTCGGTGATGGGGTCGAAGCGGTGGCTGCTGTCGGTGTCGGGGACATTCGGGCTCTCGGACGTGTTTCCTCCCATGACGAGGGCGCTGCCATCGGCCAGCGCCATGGCCACGTGCTGCCGGTAGGCCACCGGCGAGGTGAGCGCGCGAAATCGGTCGCGGTAGGTCGCGGCGATCGTGAGGTGAGCCTCGACCTGCTGCGCGCCGCGGCGCACCGTGAGCGCGAACGTGGTTGCGCGCGCCAGCGCGGGCGTCGCGACAGGCACGCCGCTGCGTACCGGTCCGATCCCATCGATGCTGGCGCTGTCGCCGCTGAACACCGCCGTGAGCTCGGTGCTCTCGCCGACGTGGACGGCGGTGGTGGCCGAGGTGAAGCTCTGAACCGCCGCAGGGGGTGCCGACGGCGAGCCGCCATCGGCACCAGGCGAGGAGGATCCGCCGCAGCCCGCGACCAGCAAAGAGCAAAGTGAGAGCGCAGCAACGATGCGCGCCACGTGCGAAGTCCGTTTCATGTGCTCTTCCGCGGTTTCCGTGGTCGAGTGGCTCGCCAACGGGTTCAAGCCATGCAAGACAAACGCGAACAGTCGGCAACGCACGCGTCGCTCGCCGGTGGCAAGGGCGCGCATTGTGGCCTGCGTGCCGCGGCGAATCCCGTCGGACGGTCCGTCGGAAAATTACATTCGAAACAGCGGGATCGATCGTCGTCGGACCGGCTGGCCCGCGGCCGTGCGTGCTACGGGCGCGCCAGGAACACGGCGCCGGCCGCCATCGGGGTCGCCCCAGCAGTGCCAGCAGCGGCCGCGACGCGTCTCTTCAGGCGACGCTGGGGCACGGTCACCCTGGTCGCTTCTTCACCGGTGCCGCCAATGGCTCGGTTGCGTGCCGCCGGTGATACGCTGCCGCGGCCTTCTTGGGGTCTTTCCCGCCGCGGTACTCGGTCAACGCGACGGTCGCCGCCAGCTTCAGGCTCAGATGCGGGCGAAGCTCGCACAGCGCTTCGCTGAAGTCCATCACCCAGGTATGACGGTCCACGCCGACCTAATACGCGACCGCGAGCAGCGTTGCGCACGACGCGACGGCCACCAGCGCGAACCCCCATGCCTTGATCCTGGCTGCGGCGCGCTGCGCGTTCCTACGCAGCCGTGCTCTATCGATCGAGTGGCTTGGCTCCTCGAACGTCGAGTGCTGGCCCATGTCCCACGCTGCCGACGTTGTCGTCGGCAGCAGGCTGATGCCAGACTGTCCGAACCCCGACGCGTAGTCGGTCGGACGTTCGTCGGCGGGCTCGGCCTCGTAGGTATAGACGTAATGACCGCGGGGCATGGGAACCATGGTGCGCGCCGTCGCGTGTGGCAGTCATCACGGGATTCGGGGGAGTCCAGCACGCCAAGCGTGACCGATGTCTCACTCTTCCGGGCGGATGGTCGGGCCCCCGCGTCACGACATTCGGGCGCCACGGCGGACTCCGCGGCCGCCAACGGCCGCAGCGACTCAGTTGCCGGAGCCGCCCATGCCCGTCGTCGGGCCGCCCTTCTGCACTTGCGTCAGGGCATCCTGCCCCACCTTCCGCTCTGTCTCGACCTGCTCGCGCGTGCGGCACTTGGTGATCGGGATGTTGGTGCCCGTGGGGTACTCCCTCGTACAGACCATGTCGCTCGCGGTCTGGCCGGTCGCAGCGCTCTGATCCGCGGCATCGGCGGCGCACGCAGCGAGGAGCACGGTGGCAAGAGCCAGCAGCATCCGTGTCATGTGTCAGGTCGGTTGCAGGACGAAGGGCGCGAGCATACCCGCCCCGTCCTGAGGCCCGACCGGAACGACGCTCACTGCGGGATTTCAGCCGCGCTGCATCAGGCTCTTGCGCCCGAATCCTCGTCGAACGCCGGCATGCCGAGCAGCGCCCGCTCGGCCGGCGACTCCGGGCACATGCGCACTTCGCGCGAATCCTCGAGGCGGGTGGCACCGGGGAAGGCCTTGGCCTGCCAGGGTGTCATCTTGCAGCGTGAGGGCTGGGGCTTGCCGCCGGCATCGTCGCTCGGCAGCAGGTAGGTGAAGAACTCGACAGAGCGCATGATCGGTCCTGCGTTGCGCCTGGTTGGATGCGCAGTTTCGTCCAGCGCCGTCGCCGATGCAACCCATCGGCTGTCATCAAGCTGAAACCACGGACGTGCCCGCTTCCGGCGGCGTCGCGGTCTCTGTCACACTGGCTACGCTTCGCCACATCACCCATTCGCGAACATGGCGTCCATCTGGAAGCGACCGATCTCGGTCGAACTGCTCAATGCGCTGCACGTCGGCACCACGGTGTCGCATCTCGGCATCGAGTTCATCGAGGTCGGCGACGATTTCATCCGCGCACGCGCACCGGTCGACCCGCGCACGCGCCAGCCGATGGGCATCCTGCACGGCGGCATCTCGGTGCTGCTGGCCGAGTCGCTGGGGTCGTGCGGCGCCGCGTTCTCGTCGCTGCCGGAGCTGCGCGTGGTCGGGCTCGACATCAACGCCAACCACCTGCGAGCGGTCAGCGAAGGTTGGGTCACCGGTGTCGGCCGTCCGGTGCACCGCGGCCGCAGCACGCACGTGTGGCAGATCGATCTCAGCAACGACGCGGGTCAGCTCACCTGCGTGTCGCGCATCACGATGGCGGTGCTGGCGGCGCAGGCCCAGGCAGCCGCGCAATGAACGCGTCGATCGAACCCGACTTCGCCGCGCCGCACGACGTGCCGGTGGGCTACATGCAGCGCACGCGCGAGTACTACCAGGCGCTCGGGTACGGCGAGCCTTACGGGTGGGCGCACTGCGTCGACGTGCCGTTTCATCGCCTGGCCAGGCCGTTGGCGCAGTGCTGCGTGACCGTGGTGACCACCGCGGCGCCGTACCGTCCCGAGTGCGGCGACCAGGGGCCCGGTGCACCATACAACGCGGCGGCCAAGTTCTACCGCGTGTACTCGGGCGACACCGCGAGCGACCCCGACCTGCGCATCTCGCACGTGGCGATCGACCGCGCACACACCACCGCCGAGGACATCGGCAGCTACTTCCCGCTGGCGTCGCTGCGCCGCTGCGCAGCCAGCGGGCGCGTCGGTGCGCTGGCCGCACGCTTTCACGGCCTGCCCACCAACCGCAGCCAGCGCGCCACGCTGCAAACCGATTGCCCCGAGCTGCTCGCGCGCTGCCTGGCCGACGGCGTCGACGCCGCGGTGCAGGTGGCCACCTGCCCGGTGTGCCACCAGAGCGTCAGCCTGGCCGCGCGCACGCTCGAAGCGGCCGGCATCGCCACCGTGGTGCTGGGCTGCGCGAAGGACATCGTCGAGCACGTCGGCGTGCCGCGCTTCGTGTTCTCCGACTTTCCGCTGGGCAATGCGGCCGGCCGGCCTCGCGATGCCGACTCGCAGGCCTTCACGCTCGAGCTGGCGTTGCGCCTGCTGGAGTCGGCACCGGGGCCGCGCACGACGGTGCAATCGCCGCTGCGCTGGAGCGCAAGCGCCGACTGGAAGCTCGACTACTGCAACGTGCAGCGTCTGACGCCCCAAGAGTTGCAGCGCCGGCGCGCCGCATTCGACGCCGGCAAGGAGCAGGCCAGGCAGTTGCGCGAGCAGGCCGCGGCGGCGGACGCGCCGACAAGCGGTCGCGGATGAGCGATCATCCGCGTCGCGGAGGTGACGATGTCGCAGCAAGGCTTGCAGGTGGCCCTGGTGTTCAACGCCGACGACCAGGCGTGGATCCGGCGTGAAGGCATCGCGGTGCCCCGTTTCTGGGAAGGGCACGCGGCCGCGCCCGCGGTGGGCGACGTGGTGCGATTCGGCGGGCGGCAGTTCGTGATCCAGGCGCGCGTGTGGGAGCACGACGGCGATTGCGCGCTGCTGCGCCTGTTCGTCGGCGACGCGCGCGCGCAGAGCGACACCTCGTTCGGCCACCTCTGAGGGAGGGCGATCGATGTTCGATCTGCACG
>DATIFD010000385.1:0-8334 GCA_035455385.1 Burkholderiaceae bacterium | reverse complement strand
CATCGCGAACCCCGCCTCGGGCGAAGAGTTCGTGGTGGGCCTCAAGGAAATGCACATGCCCGATGGCGGCACGCGGCCCTACTCGATGTGGCTGTCGGGTCACTACCCGCGCGCCCTCGATGGCCTCGCGAAGCTGCTCTCGCTCGACATGCGCGTGATGGACCCGGCGTGGATCGGCATGAAGCTGCGCAAGCTGCTCGACTACAGCGAGCCGCTGGGCGACTTCATGGCCTTCGTGCCCGGCGAGCGCCGCCAGCAGAACTGGCCCTCGACGGTGTCGTACCTCGCGCGGCTGGTGATCCACCGCTACGCGATGCTCGGCGTGCTCGACGCATCGGGCTTCCCGCTCAACGCGATGGGCATCCTGCAGACGCCTGCCGACAAACCGCGCAATGGCGACACGTCGGCCCCGACCATCACCGGTGCGCGCTGCCCCGAGTGCGCGAACCCGACGCTGATCCACAAGGACGGCTGCGAGTTCTGCACCACCTGCGGCTACATCGGCGCCTGCGGCTGAGCGCGAACCACCCGCTTGGATGGGGTGGCGCGGCGCGGATCTGAATGGAAGCTGACCGCAACAACGTTGCGTTACACAAGCCTGTGCAATTCTCACATTGAATTGCGTTGCCGCAATGAACCGCGTACATGACCTCAGGATCCTAGGCCGGGCATGAGGCGGCCGGCGCGATGCCGGTTGTGATGCGTTCACCCGAGGACCACCCATGGCAAGTCCACTTCGCTACCTGGCCATCGCGAGCTCCGCGTTGGCGCTGCTACTCTCCGCCTGCGGCGGCGGAGGCTCGTCCGCGCCGAGCGCGTCGTCGATCTCCGGTGCGTCGCCCGGCGCCACCAGCTCCGGCACGGTCACCGCGTTCGGCAGCGTCTTCGTCAACGGCCACGAGTTCAAGACCACGGGCGCGAAGGTGTTCGACGACGATGACCCAACGGTCGTCAACGGCACGTCGTCGCTCGAGGTCGGCATGAGCGTCGACCTCAGGGCCTCGCCGCAAAGCAGCCAGAGCCATCCGGAGGCCAGCGAGATCCACGTGCACCCGTTGGTGCGCGGCATCGTCGACGGCTCGGATCAAGGCAGCAGCACGCTGACCGTGATGGGGCAGACCGTTCAGCTTAGCGCCTCGACGATCTTCAGCGACCACCGTGCGTGCGTGAGCGCGACCAGTTCGCCGTGCACGCCGATCACCGGGCAATCCGGCCTCTCGGTGACCAACGGATCCGGCAGCGGCGCCACGCCCGGCAGCTACGTCACCGTGTACGGCTTCCTGTTCGCGGCCAGTTCATCGGCCGGCGCCAACGTCGTCGCGACGCTGGTGTCCGTGGCCGACACGCCCGCCTCGGCGAGCCATGTGGCGTACAAGGCCGAGGGTGTCGTCAATGCGGTGGGGACCAACTCGATCACGATCGGTGCGCTGACCATCGACGTGTCGTCGGCGGTCTGTCGCGCCGGGGGTGCGCCCACTCCGTGCGGCAGCGCTTTCAGTATCGGGCAGGTGGTGTCGGCGATCGGCGCCAAGGCGCCGGGGCTGCCTGCCTCCGCCTTTGTTGCCGACGCCGCCTTCCTGCGCAGCCGGATCGCCGTCGAAACGCCCGGCGCGACCGTCGAAGTCGAGGGCAAGGTGTCGTCGGTCGTCACCTCGCCGGCATCGTTCGTCGTGCGCGGGTTCACCGTCGATGCGTCGGCGCTGTCGTCGCTGCCCGCGGTCGGCGATCTGGTCGTGGTCACCGGCACGGTCTCCAGCGACGGCACGGCCGTCGTGGCCAGCGACGTCAAAGTCATCCACGCCGCGAAGGCAGCGACCTATGGCTTCGAAGGCGACGTCACCAGCGTCGTGCCCGGAGGCAGCGCCGACACCTTTGTCATGACGCTGCTCGGTCAGACGATCACGGTAGATTCGTCGACGCGGTTGCTCGACCTGTCGACGCACAACGATCCCACGGTCAATCCGTTCAACATCTCCACCTTCCAGACCTACCTCGCCGCGAGCGCGTCGCAGCACGTCATCGCCCGCACGCGCGCCGGCTCCGCCGGCAACCTGACGGCGACCTCGGTGATCATCGTGCCCGCGTCGGCGACCTCGGCGGTCAGCGGCCACGTCGACGCGACCCCGGCGCCGGTCAACGGCACCGGCTCGAGCGCTCCGACGACGTTCGCGGTGCACGGCGTGGCCGTCAGCGCGGACCCGGCGGCAGTTGTCGGCATGGTATCGCAGCGCGACGCCTACGGCTTCGGCGGCATGGGCCGTCAGATCGGTGCGACCGTGAGCGCGGGCGATCTGGTGCTGGTGTTCGGCGCCTATGCGACCGGCACGCTGACGGTGACCGCGCCGGCGTCGCCGAAGAACGTGGTGCTCGACTTCGGTGCGGGCAGCGGTGACCGGGACCGCGACTGCTTCTGAGGAGCGGCGGGGCGCCCGCGCCCCGTCGCGCGCCCGCCGCGACTTAGCGCTCTTTCTCACCCTTGAGAAAGAGCTCGCGGTCGGGCGCAAACGCCGCATGCAGCGGCAGCATGGCGCCGCCGATCGCGCGCGCGTCGCTGCCCACCGTGCCGGGCAGCACCTGCGGACGCAGCACGCCCTCCCAGCTGTAGCGGTCGAGTGCCGGCCCGATCGCCTCCAGCAGGCCGGCAAGCAGCTCGCGACCGAACGATCCGTCGACGATGACGGCATCGATATCGAGCAGGCAGGCCGCGCTGTTGATCGACAGCGCGATCGCGTCGGCGGCGTCGGCGAGCCACGCGTCGGTCACGGCCCGCCACCGCTTGGCAAAGGCCCGATCGTCGTGCCATGCGTCGATCGGGAGCCCCGCCGCCGCGTATTGCGACTCCAGGCGCCAGAGCGAAGCCACGCTCAGCAACTGCGCCGGCTGCCGCTCGGCGCCATGGCGAAGCCCGAGCGGCAGCGAGCCCACGGCCCCGGCGTTGCCATGCACGCCCTCGAAGCGGTGGCTGTCGAGCACCAACCCACCGCCGATGAAGGTGTCGACGAACAGATAGAGGAAGCTGCGCAGGTTGCGTCCGCGCCCGGCGACCAGTTCGGCCACGCAGGCCGCCGCGGTGTCTTTCACCACCTCCACCGGCAGCCCGACGGCGTGGCCGAGCGCGGCAGCCCGCTCGTGAAGATCGACCCGCTCCCAGCGCTGCGCGATCTCGGGCTCGAAGTCGAGCAGCTCGCGCCAGCCGCCGATCGACAGCGGCGCCGCCACGCCGATGCCTTGCAGGCGCTGGCGCAGCGCGGGCTTCAGCCCGCGTCGCAATTGGCGAAGCCGCGTCGTGATGTCGTCGAACAGCCTCTGGGGGTCGGGGAAGCGATACTCCAGTGAGAGGCGCTCCCGCACCTGGCCGACGAAGTCGATCAGCAGCATGTCCATGCGGCGCCGGCCGATGACCACGCCGATCGAGAATGCGCCGTCGGGGTTGAGTGCCATCGGCACCGACGGCTGGCCCACCTTGCCGCGCACCGGCGCAAGCTTGCGCACCAGGTCGTCGGCCTCGAGCCGGCCGATGATCAGTTGTACCGTTTGCGGCGTCAGGTGGGTGAGCCGTGCGATCTCGGCCTTGGCGCTGGGGCCGTGCAGACGAATGGCCTGCAGCACCACGCGCTCGTTGAACTGCCGCAGGCCGCCCTGGTTGGAGCCGCGTGGCCGCAGCCGGGCGTCGCTGCCCTGCGACGCCGCCTCGGGTGCCGATGCCTCGGCGGCGAGCCGTTGCTCACTGGTCAAGACACGATCTCCTCAGTGCGCCAGACATTCGGCGGGGATGCGCTCGGGGGGCAGCGCGCCGGTCATCACCGCGACGGTGTCGCTCATGCTGATCTTCTTCGGGTCGAGCACCGCGCAGCGCTTGCCCAGCCGTGCCACGTGGATGCGATCGGCGATCTCGAACACATGCGGCATGTTGTGCGAGATCAGCACCACCGGCAGGCCGCGATCGCGCACGCGCCGGATCAGGTCGAGCACCATGTTGCCTTCCTTGACGCCGAGCGCCGCAGTCGGCTCGTCCATGATCACCACGTGCTGCGCGAACGCGGCGGCACGCGCGACCGCGACGCACTGGCGCTGGCCCCCCGACAGCGTCTCGACCGCCTGCGTCATCGAGCGGATGCCGACCTTCAGCTCCTGCAGGCGGGCCACGCTCTCGGCCAGCATCCTCTGCTTGTCGAGCATGCGCAGCAGGCGGCCGAGGATGCCGGGGCGCCGCAACTCGCGGCCGAGGAACAGGTTCTCCGCGATCGTCATCGCCGGCGCGACGGCGAGATCCTGGTAGACGGTCTCGATGCCGGCGCGGCGCGCGTCGATCGGCGAGCGGAACTGCACCGGTGCGCCGTCGAGGCGGATCTCGCCGGAGTCGGGCACGGTTGCGCCGGAGAGGCACTTGATGAGCGAGGACTTGCCGGCGCCGTTGTCGCCGATGACAGCGAGGATCTCGCCGGCACGCAGTTCGAAGTCGGCGCCGTCGAGCGCCGTCACCTGACCGTAGCGCTTGACCAACCCGGTGGCCTGCATCACCACCGGGCATTGCGGCGCGGCGGACTCGACAACCTTCAACACGGCACTCATGGTCAGCGACCTCCGCGGCGCGAGAGTTGATCGGTCGTGACGGCCAGGATCACGAGGATGCCCGTCACCAGCACTTGATAGATCGACGACACGCCCATCAGCGTGAGGCCGTTGCGGAACACGCCGACGATCAGCGCCCCCACCAGCGAACCGAGGATCACGCCACGGCCGCCGAACAGGCTGGTGCCGCCCAGCACGACCGCAGTGATCGCGTCGAGGTTGTCGGTCTGTCCGGCATTGGGATCGCCGACGCCGGTGCGCGCCACGCCGAGCAGCGCGGCGACGCCGTAGAAGAACCCCGCCACCACGTACACCGTCAGCAGCACGCGCTGCGTCGGGATGCCGACCAGTCTCGTGGCCTCCGGGTTGTTGCCCGCTGCGTAGACGTGGCGACCGGCCGCGGTCTCGCGCAACACGAACCAGGCCAGCAGGTACAGCGCGAGCATCACCACGGTGCCCCAGGCGACCTCGGTGCTGCCGATCGCGAACGTGTTGCCGAGCGCGGTCAGCGCCGGCGGCAGGTCGCTCACCGTCTGCGACTTCGAGTACAGCTGCGTGATCGCGAACGCGATGTTCAGCGTGCCGAGCGTGACGATGAACGCGGGCAGCTTGATGCGCGTCACCAGCAGGCCGTTGAGCAGGCCGAACAAGGTGGTGACTGCCACTCCGCAGACGATTGCCAGCGCCGGCGGCAGGCCGAGATCGGTCGCGAACTTGGTCATGACGATGCCGCCCAGCGCCATCACCATGCCGCACGACAGGTCGATGCCGGCGGTCAGGATCACCAGCGTCTGCCCGATCGCCAGCACGCCGACCACCATCACCTGCTGCAGGATCAGCGACAGGTTGCCGCCGGTGAGGAAGCGGTCGGTCTGCGAGGCGAAGAAGGCGCAGGCGGCGAGCAGCGCGATGAACGGCCCCAGGGTTCCCAGCGGCGGCAGGCGTTCGCGCCAATGGGCGTGGCTGGCGACGGCGATGGTGCTCATGGTCGATGTCTCCTGTCGGGATGATGCGGCCGTCGGTACCAGCCGCAGCGTCGATTTCACGACTTCTTGCCCCAGCAGAGTTCGGTGCCGGTCTTGACATCGATGCTCTGCACGCCTGGCATCGGCTTGGCCGCGATCAACGCCACGCCGGTGTCGGTGTAGCCGCTGGGCTTCTTGCCGCTCTTGGCGTACTCGACACCGGCGGCCACGCCCATCGCAGCCATCTTCAGCGGGTATTGCTGCGAGGTGGCCGCGATCACGCCGGCGCCGACGTTCTTCACGCCTTCGCAGCCGCCGTCCACCGACACGATCGTCACGCCTTTCTCCTTGCCCGCCTTCTTCAGCGCGTTGTACGCGCCGGCGGCGGCGGGCTCGTTGATCGTGTAGACGAGGTTGATGTCGGGATTCTTCTGCAGGCAGTTCTCCATCGCGGTCTGGCCCTTGGCCTGGTCGCCGTAGCTGTCGGCCATGCACACGACCGCAGCATCCTTGCCCAACTCGTTGACCTTGGCGTCGGGCGCCGGCAGGCCGAAGCCCTTGAGAAAGCCGTTGTGGCGCTGCGCCCCCACCGGGTGGCCGGGAAAGAGGTCGAGTGTCGCGATCACCGGCTTCTTGCCGGCGAGCGAGGCCTTCGCATACTCGCCGATCAGCACACCGGCCTTGTAGTTGTCGGTCGCGAACAGGGCGTCGGTGGCGTCGGCCGGATCGGTCGGGCTGTCCAGCGCGATCACGAGCACGCCCTTCTCGCGTGCCTTCTTGATCGCCGGCACGATGGCCTTCGAATCGTTGGGGGTGATCAGGATCGTCTTCGCGCCGGCGGCGATCATGTTCTCGATCGCGGTCACCTGGCCGGCGTTGTCGCCGTCGGTTCGTCCGGCCGCGGATTGCAGCCGTGCTCCTCTGGCCGCGGCCTCCGCGGCGGCCCCCTCCTTCATCTTGACGAAGAAGGGGTTGGTCTCGGTCTTCGTGATCAGCCCGATCACGGGCTCGGCAGCGCCGGCCGTGCCAGCCAGGGCGGTGAGCAGCGCGGCAATTGCGGTGGACAGTGGCAGGGACATAGGGGTCTCCTCGGTTGAAGGCTTCGCATCGGACGGTCCGGAAGGCCTGGCTCCCGGCTTGCGCCATTCTGGGCGCCGTGCTTAAATAAATCAAGGCGATGTATTAATGGATTTCCCTAATGTTGTCCACCGGCGGCCGGCCTCAAGCTGCGCGCCGGCTGCCATTCGGGATGCAAGGAGCGCGCGGTGTTCGTGGTCTGTGGAGAGTCACTGATGGATGTGTTCGCCGCCGGTGCGACCGAGCGCGGTCTGGCGCTCGACGCGCGGGTCGGCGGGTCGCCGTTCAATGTGGCGGTCGGCCTTGCGCGGCTCGCGCAGCCAGTGGCATTCCTGTCGTCGATCTCACGCGATCTCCTCGGTGATCGCCTGTTGCAGGCGCTGACGCTCGAAGGCGTCGACACCTCCACCGTGCAGCGTGTCGACGCACCGACGACGCTGGGGCTGGTCGGGCTCGACGCACAGGGCGTGGCGAGCTACTCGTTCTACGGCCAGGGCGCGGCCGATCGTCAACTCGACCCCGTGGCGATCGCGCGCTGGCCGTCGGGCGTGCGCGCGATCCATCTGGGCTCGTATGCCACCGTCGTCGAACCGGTGACCAACACGCTGCGCGTGCTGGTCGAGCGTGAGCGTCACCGCGCGCTGATCGCCTACGACCCGAACATCCGGCTCAACGTCGAGCCCGACATCGACCGCTGGCGCGGCGTGCTGCAGTGGATGCTGACGCGCTGCCACCTGCTCAAGGTGAGCGAGGAGGATCTGGCGCAGTTGATGCCCGGCGTCAGCGCCGAAGCCTTCGCCGCCGACGCGCTGGCCCGCGGTGTGCGATTGGTGGTGGTGACACGGGGCGCAGACGGTGCATTCGGCATGACCGGTGCCGCTCGGGTGAGCGTACCGACGGCGGATGTCGACGTGATCGACACCGTCGGCGCCGGCGACACGTTCCAGGCAGCGCTGCTGACCTGGCTTGCCGAGCACGACGCCTTGGCGCCAAGCCCTGCGCTCAACCTCGACGCGAAGTCGCTGACAGCAGCCCTGAGCTTCGCCAGCCGGGCTGCCGCCGTCACATGCTCGCGCCGCGGCGCCGACCTGCCGCGTCGACACGAATTGCCGGATTGACGACGCCTTCGAGCCGCATCACCGAGGACCCGACGATGCCAACCTCCGTTCCACCGCGCTGCGATCGCACCGAAGCCTGGGCCGAGCTGCGCCGCCACTTCGACCACCAAGGCCGCCGCTTCGACGTGCGCGCCGCCTTCGCCGAGGATCCGCGCCGCTTTGCCGCATTCAGCCTCGAGGCGCCCGAGGTGTTTGCCGATCTGTCGAAGAACCTCGTCGACGCCGACACCCTGGCGCTGCTGCTCGCGCTGGCGCGCGAATGCCGCATCGAGGCGCGGCGCGACGCGATGCTCGCCGGCGAGTCCATCAACCACACCGAAGGGCGCGCGGTGCTGCACACCGCGTTGCGCGCACCGCGCGGCGCGGCGCCGCACACGGCGCAGGTCCACGACGTGCTCGACGCCATGCTGGCCTACGCCGAGCGCGTGCGTGACACGGCCAGCAGCGGCATCCGCGATGTGGTCCACATCGGCATCGGCGGCAGCGACCTCGGCCCGCAGATGACCGTGATGGCGCTGCAGGAGCGCGCGCAACCCTCGATCCGCAGCCACTTCGTTTCCAACGTCGACGCGCACGACATCACGCGCGTGCTGCGCCAGCTC
>DATIFD010000384.1:0-5321 GCA_035455385.1 Burkholderiaceae bacterium | reverse complement strand
GCGGTGCACGAGGGGTCCGATCGGGTGGTCGAGGTACTCCTCAATCAGCCGAAGCTGGACATCAACGCGGTGAACAACGTGGGTGAGACCGCCCTGATGTTCGCTGCCCTGAAGGGACGGCTCGACCTGTCGCAACGGCTCATCGACCGCGGTGCGCGCATCAGCCAGCCCGGGTGGAATCCTTTGCACTATGCGGCCACGGGCCCCGAGCCCAAGATCGTCGCATTGCTGCTGCAACACGGTGCGCCGATCGAGGCGCGTTCACCCAACGGCACGACCGCACTGATGATGGCGGCACGTTACGGCAGCGAAGACTCGGTCACCCTGCTGCTTGCTCAGCACGCGGACGTGACCCTGCGCAACGAGCGTGGCATGAACGCCGCAGATTTCGCCCGATCGGCCGGGCGCGAGGCCCTGGCCAAGCGACTTGATTCACGCTTGCCGTGACTGCATGCGCGTGCGATCGCAGGATCGCCGCAGGGCAATGAATTCCGCCACGGATGTGCGCCCGCCTGGGGCTATGAGCCCGCGCGATGGCTGCCTAGAGTTGCGGCCATCTGCACACACATCCACGGAGCGGCGAAATGCAGAACCCACAGGACACCGTCGTCGTCGGCGACCCCTTTGCGATGTTGATCGATCCGCAAGCCGTGCTGCTGGCGATCGAACAGTCGGGGCGACTGGGCGCTCTCAACAGTCGCGTGTGCCGGCCGCTGGACAAGCCGCTGATCCCGAAGCGCGATGGCGAGGAGCAACGCCACTTCGACGAGATCATCGACGCCGCGCGCGACCAGGTGGTCGACACGGAGCTGGGCACGATCTATTGATCGAGCTCTGCCGCGGCTCGGGAGCCGCCGTGTCGCGATCTGTATTCGCGACAATGTATATTATGTTAACTGACGTGGAGAAGATTCCCGCGCTCCATTGCGGCGGCAGCTACTCCACCCACTGAACCACATCGCTCACCGGCGCCCGCGACGTGCGAAACGCGTTGGCCGGATGCTGCGGATCCTCGAGGCCGAATGCGATGCCGCACACCACGCTGCGGTCCGGATCCAATCCCCACTCGCTGCGCCAGAAGTCGGGGTATGCGGCCAGCGCCGCCATCGCGATCGACGCCACGCCGCACGCGCGTGCCGCCAGCATGAACATCCCGACGTAGACGCCGCAGTCGATGGCACCGTAGATTCCCAATGGCTCCTCGCTGGTGACGATGGCGACGTGCGGCGCGCCGAAGAAGCGAAAATTCTCGAGCCGCTGCCCATCGGCACCTTCCTTGTCGCCGCGCGCCACGCCCACGGCCGCATAGAGCTGGAATCCGCACTCCCGGCGCCGTTGCTGGTAGACGCCGCGGTACTCGCGAGGCCAAGCGAGATCCGGCTGTGGCAGCGCACCCTGCCGCACGCGCGCCATCAATGCCTGCCGTGCCCGCTCCGTGGCAGGCGCCGTTCCGATGGCGAGTTGCCAAGCCTGCGAGTTGCACCACGACGGGCTGCGCTGCGCAATGGCCAGGATGCGCTCGATGGTGGACTTGGGTAGCGGATCGGGGCGAAAGCCGCGACAGCTGTAGCGCGCAGAGGCCAGTTGCATCAACTGGTCGGCAGCGTCGATCGTGGAGTTGGTCATGGGTGGGGATCGATGTCGACCGTGCCCGGACCGAAGCGCCGGTACACGCCGCATTGTCACCCCTCGCGCCGGTGGAGGCCGGCCCCTGCATCAGAGCATCAGGCGGGCTCGAGCAGCATCAGGCCCGACGCCGTGTTGGAGATCGGGATGTGATAGTTGCTGTGCCGCGTGCTCGCACGGGCCCCGAGCGCCGCGCGCGCCGCCAGCCACATCACCAGTTCCACGCCCTGCGTGCCGGTGAGTCGCACGAGATCGTGAATCGAGTATTGCGTGGCCCATTGCGGATCGGACGCAAGACTGTGCATGAACTGCTCGTCGAACGACTTGTTGATGAACCCGGCCCGCTGGCCGTCGAGCTGGTGCGACAGCCCGCCCGTGCCCATGATGAGCACGCGCGCGTCGCTCTGCCAGGAGCGGACCGCTCGGCCGACGGCTTCGCCCAGTCGGTAGCAGCGCCGCGCCGACGGCAGCGGGAACTGCACCGTGTTGATGCACACCGGCACCACGCGCAGCGGCCAGCGCTGGTCTGGCCACAGCAGCGCCATCGGCAGCGTGAACGCGTGATCGACCGTCATCTCCTGGCAGGTCGTGATGTCGAAGTCCTCGCCGACCAGGGATTCGATCAGGTGCCACGACAGGTCCTGATCGCCGCGGAACGGCGCCACCTGCGGGATGCCCCAACCCTCGTCGGCGTTGCGGTACTCGGGTGCTGCGCCGACCGCGAACGTGGGCATCTTGTCGAGAAAGAAGTTCAGCCCGTGGTCGTTGTAGAACACGACGGCCACGTCGGGCTTCACCTCGGCGAGCCAGTGCCGCACCGGCGGAAAGCCGTCGAAGAAGGGCTTCCAGTATGGCTCGGTCTGCAGCCCCCTGGCCATCGCCCCGCCGATGGCGGGCACGTGCGAGGTGGTGATCGCTCCGATAATCTGGGCCATGCCGTTCACCCCCGCGCGGCGACGAGCCGTGCCTTGAATTCGTCCTTGCTCACGCCGGTCTGCTGCGCTCCGAGGTCCTGCACATCAAGCCCGAAGATGCCGGCCAGCTTGGCCAGGTAGTACACGTTGCCGCCGGCGGCGATCATGCGCAGCACGTCGCGCTGGCGAACGGCTTCGCGCTGCTCGGGGTTGAGGCCGAAGCGCGCGCAATACGCGTCCTCGTCGCGCAGGAACGCCTGCCGGTTGACCGCGTCGTTGAACGAATAGCACATCTTGTTCAACGCGTAGCCCTTGCGTGCCTGCGCCCCATCGAACAGCGTCGTGCCGGGAATCTCCGTGTCTTCGGCTCGGCCCATGACAGCCCCTTTGCGCGCATTGGCGCGACGGGGCTACCTTGCCAGCATCGGCCCCGCGGCGGTTTGCCCTGGGTCAAACCCGGCGCAGACGCCGCCCTCGCCTGCGTCGACCACTACTGGAGCTGCTGCTCCAGCTGGTGCAGCACCTCGTAGCAGGGCAGCACCTGCGCCACGCTGGCGTTGGGCTCGCGCCCTTCGCGGATGGCGGCGAAGAACTCGCGGTCCTGCAGCTCGATGCCGTTCATCGAGACGTCGACCTTTGACACATCGATCTTCTCGTCCTTGCCGTTGAAGAGGTCGTCGTAGCGGGCGATGTAGGTGCCCGTGTCGCCGATGTAGCGGAAGAAGGTGCCGAGCGGGCCTTCGTTGTTGAAGCTCAGGGAGAGCGTGCAGATCGCGCCGCTGGCCGTCTTGAGCTGGATGCTCATGTCCATCGCGATGCCCAGCACCGGATGGATCGGCCCCTGGATCGCGTTGGCCTTCACGATCGGCGAGCGCGCCTGGTAGGCGAACAGATCCACCGTGTGCGCCGCGTGGTGCCACAGCAGGTGGTCGGTCCAGCTGCGCGGCTGGCCGAGCGCGTTCATGTTCGTGCGGCGGAAGAAGTACGTCTGTACGTCCATCTGCTGAATGCTGAACTCGCCGGCGACGATCTTCTTGCGCACCCACTGATGGCTCGGGTTGAAGCGGCGCGTGTGGCCGCACATCGCCACCTTGCCCGCCTGCTTCTGCAGCCCGACCACGGCCCGCCCGTCCTTCAGGCGGTCGCACAGCGGGATCTCCACCTGCACGTGCTTGCCAGCCTGCAGGCAGGCGATGCTCTGCTCGGCATGCATCTGCGTCGGCGTGCAAAGGATCACCGCATCGAGTTCCTTCAGCTTCAGGCTCTCGGCCAGATCCGTGGCCACGTGCGCGATGCCGTACTTGTCGGCCACTTCCTTGGTCTTGCCGTATTCGCGGCCGATCACCGAGATGACCTTGACATCGGCGATGTTCTTGATCGCATCGAGATGCTTGATGCCGAACGCGCCGGCGCCGGCGAGGGCTACGTGGATCGTCACGTCAGTTCTCCAGAATCAGGTGTCCCACGGCGGTGTTCGAGGCCGGCACGTGGTAGAAGCGGTGCGCCACGGTCGGCCTGCGTCCACCGCCGACGTCGGCCATCGCACCGCGCGCGATGAGCCACATCACGAGCTCGATGCCCTCGCTGCCGGCCTCGCGCACGTACTCGATGTGCGGCACCTGCGCCAGGCTCGCGGGGTCTTCGATCAAGCGATCGAGGAAGCGGTTGTCCCACTCCTTGTTGATCAAGCCGGCACGCGGGCCCTGCAGCTGATGGCTCATGCCGCCCGTGCCCCAGATCTGCACGTTCAGCGCCTCGTCGTACGACTCGATGGCCTTGCGGACCGCCTGCCCGAGCATGAAGCAGCGTCGGCCGGACGGCACCGGGTACTGCACCACGTTGACCGCGAACGGGATCACCTTGCAGGGCCAGGCGTCGACCTGCCCGAACAGCAGCGACAGCGGCACCGTGAGGCCGTGGTCGACGTCCATCCGGTTGACGATGGTGAGGTCGAAGTCGTCCTGGATCACGCTTTGCGCGATGTGCGACGCCAGTTCGGGATGACCGACCACCTTGGGCACGGGGCGCGGGCCCCAGCCTTCGTCGGCCACCGGGTACTCGGCCGCGGTACCGATCGCGAAGGTCGGAATGATCTCCAGGCTGAACGCGGTGGCGTGGTCGTTGTAGACGAGGAAGATCACGTCGGGCACGTGCTCCTTCATCCAATGGCGGCTGGGCTCATAGCCGGCGAACATCTTCTGCCAGTAGGGCTCCTGCGTCTTGCCGAGATCCATTGCCGCGCCGATCGCCGGCACGTGACTCGTGTAGACCGATGCGGTGATGCGCGCCATGTCAGCCTCCGCCGAGCCGCCCCGAGGAGGCTGGAGCCCCCCTGGGGAGCGACGAACGAAGTGAGCGTGTGGGCAACATGTCAGAGCGTCCCGCTGCCGTGGCCCTGCGGCTGGCGCTTGGCCTGCGCGTCGCCGCCCTCGCCGATCACGCGGTTGCCCTCGATCGAGCGTCCGCCCCGGATCATCATGTCGCGATACTCCTCTTCGGTCATGCCGGTCATGCTGCCGGCCATCTGCTGGAAGCTCTTGCCGTCGGTCGCGCCGATCTTCGCGAGGAAGTAGATGTTGCCGCCCAGCTCGATGCAGCGGTTGAGGTCGCGCGCAAGCACGGCCAGCTTCTGCGCCTCGGTCATCGGCCATTCGTCCAGATACGCCTTTTCGTCGGCCTTGAAGCGCGCACGGTTCTCCGGTTTCATCAGCGAATAGCAGAACTGATTGAGCCAGTAACCCTTGCGACTCTGTTCCGCGTCGAAGATCGTGGTGCCCGGTA
>DATIFD010000383.1:0-2914 GCA_035455385.1 Burkholderiaceae bacterium | reverse complement strand
CAAGGCCAGCGGCTGCTTCGCGATCTGCCTGCCGGTGCCGGCGCTGGCCGACGTCACCTACCGCGTCGGCAGCGAGAGCGGGCGCGACGGTGGCGCCGGCGATGACAAGTTCGCGCGTCACGGCATCGCGACCTTCGATGGCCCGCTGCTGAAGCTGCCGCTGGTCGAGGGCTGCTGCGCGTGGCTCGAGCTGCGCCGCATCCCCGAGCCGCACACCGAAAGCGCGTACGACACGGTGTTCGGCGAAGTGGTGTCGGCACAGGCCGACGACCGCGTGTTCGCGCAGGGCCGTTGGTCGTTCCGCGACGACAACGCCGCGCTGCACACGCTGCACCACCTCGGCGGCGGCGCCTTCGCGGTGCCGTCGCGCCTGGTGCAGGGGCGGCTGGTCGCCGCGCGATAGCGCCTACTCGGGCTTGAAGCCGATCGACTGCAGCACCGCGCCGACGCGGTCGTAGTCGGCCTTCAGCCCGGCGACGATGTCGTCGACGCTGCGTGGCGCGCCGACGTCGAAGCCCAGTTCGAGCAGCCGCTGGCGCACCGCGGGTTGCGTCAGCACCTTCAGCGTGGCCTCGCGCAAGCGCGCCTGTACGGCGGCCGGCACGTCGGGTGCGCACCACAGGCCCATCCAGCCCAGCGCCTCCAGCTTGGGGTAGCCCAGCTCGGTGAAGGTCGGCACATTGGGCAGCACCGGCGAGCGCTTGGGCGTGCTGACGGCGAACGCCTTGATCTTGCCGCTCTTGATGAGCGGCAGCGAAGTGCCGATGCCGTCGAACATCAGCGGCACGTGGTTGCCCATCACGTCGGTCAGCGCCGGCGTCGAGCCCTTGTAGCCCACGTGCGTGAGGTCGAGGCCGGCCTCCTTGTTGAGAATCAGGCCCAGCACGTGGCTCAGCGTGCCCGGGCTGTACGAGGCGACGTTCACCTTGCCCGGGTTGGCCTTCACGTAGGCGATCAGTTCCTTCAGGTTGTTGGCCGGGAAGCTCGGGTTGCCCACCAGCACCAGGCCGCCACGCGCCAGCTCGGCGATCGGCTTCAGCGACGCGGCCATGTCGATCTTCAGCTTGACGATGTGCGGGATCTCGCTCACCAGCGAGTTCACGCCCACCAGCAGCGTGTGGCCGTCGCGCGGCGCCTGCAGCAGCTCGTGGACCGCGATCGCGCCGGCGGCGCCCGGCTTGGGCTCGACGATCGCCGTCTGCCCCAGCTCCTTGGCCAGCGGCTCGGTGACCAGCCGCGCGATCAGGTCGGCGGTGGCGCCGGCCGGGCCGGCAGCGATCACGCGCAGCGGCTTGCTCGGAAACGCCTGCGCGAGTGCGCGTGATGCAAAGAAGGTGCCAGCGGCGGCCGCGAGCAGGTGGCGGCGGGTGAGGAGTGAGGTCGTCGTCATGCTGTGGTCTATCAGTCGCGAGCGGCCGCCCGGCCGCATCGGGGGGGTCACATCATCCAGCGCATCATCGCCAGGACCAGCGCGGCCAGGAACACGGTCTCGCCGAACATCAGCGCCACCGGCTTGATGCCGACGGCGGCCAGTTCTCTCAGTTGGGTCTTCATGCCGATGCCGGCGATCGCCGCCACCAGGCACCAGCGCGACAGGTCGCCGCCGAGCGCGCCGACGGCGCGCGGCAGCCAGCCGGTGCTGTTGATCGCCACCAGCAGCGCGAACGCCAGCGCGAAGCCGGGCAGCAGCGGCGGGCGCTGTGTCGTGCCGGTGCTGCCGTCGGCGGCGCTGCGCGCGCGCGTGATCAGCGCCGCCACCACGATCACCGGCAGCAGCATCGCCACGCGCAGCAGCTTGACCAGCGTCGCCGCGTCGCCGGTCTGGGCCGACAGGCTGTAGCCGGCGCCCACCACCTGCGCCACGTCGTGGATGGTGCCGCCGAGGAAGATGCCGGCCTGTTGCGGGTTCAGGCCGAGCGCGTGCACGATCATCGGGTAGGCCACCATCGCGAACGTCGACAACGCCGACACGCCGATGACGGTGAACAGCGTCGCGCGCTCCTTCTGCGGGTGCGCCGGCAGCGCGGCCGACAGCGCCAGCGCGGCGGAGGCGCCGCAGATCGCGGTGGCGCCGCCGGTGAGCAATCCGAACAGGCCCTGGAAGCCAAGCGCGCGCGCCACCAGCATCGACAGCGTGATCGTGATCGCGACGCTGGCCACCACCATCGCCACCGGCCCCCAGCCGAGCGCCACCACCTGCTCGAGCGTGATGCGCAGGCCCAGCAGCGCCACGCCGACGCGCAGCAGCGTGCGCGCGCAGAACTCGATGCCCGGTGCGCAGGGCCCGGAGGCCGCGAGGAAGTTCATCGCCAGGCCCAGCAGCAGCGCGAACAGCAGCACCGGCGCGCCGTAGTGCTCGCCGAGAAAGCCCGCCGCCGCGGCCACCACCGCGCAGGCGGTGACGCCGGGCAGCAGCGTGCGGGCGCGCCCGGCGCGCCAGGCGAGGACGGCGCTCGTCACGGCGTCACGCGCCCGGCAGCTTGTACTGCGCGAACTGGTCGCGCAGCTTGTTCTTCTGCACCTTGCCGGTGGCGCCGAGCGGGATCGCGTCGACGAACACCACGTCGTCGGGCGTCCACCACTTCGCGATCTTGCCGTCGTAGAACTTGAGCAGCTCCTCGCGTGTCAGCTCGGCGCCGGGCTTCCTGACCACCACCAGCAGCGGGCGCTCGTCCCACTTGGGATGCTTGGCCGCGATGCACGCGGCCATCGCCACCGCAGGGTGCGCCATCGCGACGTTCTCGAGGTCGATCGAGCCGATCCACTCGCCGCCCGACTTGATGACGTCCTTGCTGCGGTCGGTGATCTGCATGAAGCCGTCCGGGTCGATCGTCGAGACGTCGCCGGTCGGGAACCAGCCGCGCCCGTTCTCGTCGAGCTGCAGCGGGTTGCCCCCTTCCTCCTTGAAGTAGCG
>DATIFD010000382.1:0-2082 GCA_035455385.1 Burkholderiaceae bacterium | reverse complement strand
TGCAGCCCTCGCTGATCTTCAGATAGGCATAGTGCCTGGGCGTCAGCTTGACCCCCTGCGGCGGCACCAGGTCGACGAACGGGTCGTGCGGCTTCGGCACGTGCGCGTGCACCGCGTCCATCACCTCCTCGGTCGCGTGCGGACCGGTGACGGCGAGCACCTTCGGATGCGCGTCGCGCACGAGGCGGCCGCCGGCCTTCGCGCCGAGGCAGCCGGTGACGACGACGCGCCCGTTGTCGGACAGCGCTTCGCCGATCGCGTCGAGGCTTTCCCGCACCGCGTCGTCGATGAAGCCGCAGGTGTTGACGATCACCAGGTCGGCGCCGTCGAACGTCTTGCTGGTGCGGTAGCCTTCGGCGGCCAGTCGCGTCAGGATCAGCTCGGAATCGGTCAACGCCTTGGGGCAGCCGAGCGACACGAAGCCGACCGTCGGCGACGCTGCGCGCGCATCGGAGGGTGCCGAGGCATCGGTGGCGGACATGCCGCCATTGTCGAGCATCGACCTCGGCTGCCGCCGGTGCAGGGCCGGTCAGCGCTTGTTGCCGAACCCGGGCATGCCGGAGAACATCGCGCCCGCCTGCTTCTGCATCTGCTCCTGCATCTGCTCGAACAGATGCTTCGACTGCTCGAGGTAGCTGCCCATCAGGTTCTGCATCACCGGCGTCTGGCCGCTCAGCAGCTGCGACCAGGCTTCCGGCGTGAAGGTCTTGGCGTCGAACATGCCCTGCGCCTGTTCGCCGAGCCGGCGCTGCAGGTCGACGAAGGCCTGCAGGTTCTTCTCGAGGTAGCTGCCCATCATGCCCTGCATCGCATGGCCGTAGAAGCGGATGATCTGGGCCAGCATCTGCGTCGAGAACATCGGCACGCCACCGGTCTCCTCCTCGAGGATGATCTGCAGCAGGATGCTGCGCGTCAGGTCGTCGCCGGTCTTGGCGTCGCGCACCTCGAATCGCTCGTTGTCGAGCACCATCTTCTTCACGTCTGCCAACGTGATGTAGCTGCTGGCCCGCGTGTCGTACAGCCGCCGGTTGGGATACTTCTTCAGGATGCGCGGACCCTGGGTGTCTGCGCCCTGGGCTGCAGCGCGGCGTGACGCTGACATGAGGATCGAACTCCTTGTGGTGCGCAGGGATTCTAGGCGGCCCCGCCCGCGCTCCGCGCCGGGTTTCCCCGGCGTCGGCGCCGGCCGCGCGAAGGCAACGGCTAGACTCCGTGCGCATGGGCGCGGGCAACGGCAATCTGACGCGCACCGAGGTCGACGGCTTCGGCTCGATCGAGGTGCCGCGAGATGCGCTGTGGGGCGCGCAGACCGAGCGCAGCCGGCGCTTCTTCGACATCGGCACACAGCCCATGCCGCTGCCGCTGATTCACGCGATGGCCGAGATCAAGCGTGCGGCTGCCGAGGTGAATCTGGCGCTCGGCCTGCTCGACGAGCGCAAGGCCACGGCGATCGCACGCGCCGCGGCGCGCGTCGCGGCCGGCGAGTTCGACACCGAGTTCCCGCTCTCGCAGTGGCAGACCGGCTCGGGCACGCAGAGCCACATGAACGTCAACGAGGTGATCGCCAACCTGGCATCGCGGGACCTCGGCGGCGAAGTCGGCCCAAAGCGCCTGGTGCATCCGAACGACGACGTCAACCTCGGGCAATCGTCGAACGACGTGTTCCCGACGGCGATGCACGTCGCCGCCGTGCTGCACGCGCGGCCGCTGATCGGCGCCTTGGAAGGCTTGCGCGGGCTGCTGCGCGGGCGCGCGGTGGCGTTCGCCGAGGCGCTGAAGATCGGCCGCACCCACCTGCAGGACGCGACGCCGCTTACTCTCGGCCAGGAGTTCTCGGGCTACGTGGCCCAGCTCGACCACGGTCTCAAGCATGTCGAGGCCGCGATCCCGCATCTGGCCGAGCTGGCCCTCGGTGGCACCGCGGTCGGCACCGGCCTCAACGCCCATCCCGAGTACGCGGTCCGGGTCGCGAAGAAGCTCGCGGAGCTTACCGACCTTCCCTTCGTGACCGCGCCAAACAAGTTCGAAGCCCTGGCCGCGAACGACGCCCTCGTGCACGCGCACGGCGCCCTCAAGACCCTC
>DATIFD010000381.1:0-29889 GCA_035455385.1 Burkholderiaceae bacterium | reverse complement strand
GGCTTCGATGGCGCGACAGGCGGCGCTCGCGTGCAGCGGCCATTCGCGGGTGACCGGCAGCACCGGTTGCGGAAGCGGGGGCGCTGTCATGGCCGCAGTCGTTGGGGTTGGCGCGCTCGAAGGGTCGCGCGCATTGTGCTCTACTGCGATCCTTCGACCCTTGATGAAGGAGCCTCTGGCATGAAGCGATTCGTCGCAGCCGCAGTCGGTGCATTGGTTTTCGTCGGTGCCGCGCAGGCGCAGCAGTTCTTCCGCATCGGCACCGGCGGCACCGCCGGTACCTACTATCCCGTCGGCGGCATGATCGCCAACGCGGTGTCGCAGCCCGGCAAGATCGTCGTCACCGCGCAGGCGAGCAACGGCTCGGTGGCCAACGTCAATGGCATCGCCAGCGGGTCGATCGAATCGGGCTTCTCGCAAGCCGACGTCGCCACCTGGGCGCAGAAGGGCACCGGCATCTACGAGGGCAAGCCGCACTTCCCGGGCCTGCGGCTGATCGCCAACCTCTACCCCGAGAGCGTGCACATCGTGGTGCGCAAGGGCCTCGGCGTGAAGTCGCCGGCCGACTTGAAAGGCAAGCGCGTCGCGCTCGACGAGCCGGGCTCGGGTACGTTGATCAACGCACGCATCATCCTGGCCGCGTACGGCGTGCAGGAGAGCGACATCAAGCCCGAATACATCAAGCCCAACCAGGCCGGCGACAAGCTCAAGGACGGCTCGCTCGACGCGTTCTTCTTCACCGGCGGCGCGCCCGCAGGTGCGATCGCCGAGCTGGCATCGGCCGGCGGCGGCATCGAACTGGTGCCGATCGACGGGCCGCAGGCCGATGGTCTGCGCATGGCCAGCCCGTTCTTCGCGCCGGACGTGATCCCGGCGGATACCTACAAGGGCGTGCCCGCGGTCAAGACGCTCGCGGTCGGCGCGCAATGGGTCACCAGCGACAAGGCCGACGTCAACACGGTGTACGAGATCACCAAAGCGCTGTTCGGCGACGCCGCACAGAAGACGCTGGCCGCTGGCCACGCCAAGGGCAAGCTGATCACGAAGGAAAACGCCGTCAAGGGCGCCGGCATTCCGTTCCACCCTGGTGCCGAGAAGTACTATCGCGAAGTCGGGCTGATCAAGTAAGACGGCGGTTTCGCCGTGCAGGCGAGGGCGGTGTGCCGCGAGGCGCCCGCCCTCGTGTCGCATCATGACGACGAGGGACACGATGACGGCCAGCACGATCGACGAGCGCGCGGTCACCGAGCTCGAGCAGAAGTTCGACCCCGAGATGCGGTTCCGGCCAACCTGGCCACCGGCATCGACGGTGCTGACCGTGCTGCTGATCGCGCTGTCGTGCTTCCACTACTACACCGCCGGCTTCGGCCTGCTGCGCGAGACCACGCACCGCGGCGTGCACCTGGCGTTCGTGCTCGGGCTGATCTTCATCGTGTTCGGCTTTCGCCGCACGCGCGACCACGAGCCCGCTGCCCGCAGCGCCTGGGCGCCCGGCGGCGTGCCGCTGATCGACTGGCTGCTCTGCGTCGCGGTGGCGGCTTCGGTGCTGTACATCCCGTACGTGTTCGACGACCTGGCGTTTCGCGTCGGCAACCCCACGCCGCTGGACGTGACGATGGGCTCGGTCCTGCTGCTGCTGCTGCTGGAGGCCACCCGCCGCAGCATGGGCTGGCCGCTGCCGCTGATCGCGATCCTGTTCATCACCTACGCCCTGGCCGGGCCGGTGTTCCCGGGGTTGCTGCAACACGCCGGCGCGTCGTGGAGCCAACTGGTCAACCACCAGTACCTCACCAGCCAGGGCATCTACGGCATCGCGGTGGGGGTGGTGGCGACCTATGTCTTTCACTTCGTGCTGTTCGGTGTGCTGGCCACCCGCATCGGACTCGGGCAACTGTTCCTCGACATCGCGTCGAGCATCGCGGGGCGCTACGCCGGTGGCCCGGCCAAGGTGAGCGTGTTCGGCTCGGCGATGTTCGGCATGTTGTCGGGCTCGTCGGTCGCCAACGCGGTGACCGTGGGCTCGCTGACGATCCCCGCGATGATCCGCGTCGGCTATCGGCGCGAATTCGCCGGCGCGGTCGAGGCGGCGTCGTCCACCGGCGGGCAGATCACGCCGCCGGTGCTCGGCGCGGCGGCGTTCCTGATGATCGAGTTCCTGGCGGTGCCGTACCAGACGATCATCGCCGCGGCGATCGTCCCGGCGTTCATGCACTTCTTCGGCGTCTTCATGCAGGTGCACTTCGAGGCCAAGCGCTACGGGCTGCGCGGCCTCACCGACGACGAGATGCCCAGGCTGCGCGAGTCGCTCAGGCAGCGCTGGCCGACGCTGATTCCGCTGGCGCTGCTGATCGGCATCCTGGTCAGCGGCCGCACGCCGTACCTGGCCGCATTCAGCGGCATCACGTCGTGCGCGATCGTCGGGCTGACCACCGGTGCCGGCCGCGAAGGCGTGCGCCACTGGACGCTGCTCGTCGCGCTGCATGCGGTGCTGCTGGTGCTCGCCTTCGGCGGACTCCAGAGCGACGCCGTGCGCATCGGCATCTTCGCGATCACGGTGGTGGCCACGCCGTTGCTGCTCAAGGCGCTCGCCATCAAGGGCCGCATCGGCCTGGGCACGCTGTTCGAAGCGTTCGAGACCGGTGCCAAGTACGCGCTGGCGGTCGGCGCCGCGGCGGCCACCGTCGGCATCGTGATCGGCGTGGTCACGCTGACCGGGGTCGGCTTCAAGCTCTCCACCATCATCACCGGTGCCGCGCAGGGCGTGGCCGGCGGCGTGGTGAGCTTCGTGCCCGAAGGCTGGCTCGACGCCAAGACGCTGACGCTGCTGGCAGCGCTGGCGATGACCGGCGTGGTCTACATCCTGCTCGGCTGCGGCATCCCGACCACGGCCAACTACATCATCATGGTCACGGTGGCCGCGCCGACGCTGGTGCTGCTGGGCGTGCAGCCGCTGGTGGCGCACTTCTTCGTCTTCTACTACGGCGTGCTGGCCGACATCACGCCGCCCGTCGCGCTGGCGGCCTACGCGGCCGCGGGAATGGCCGGCAGCGACCCCTTCAAGACCGGCAACACGGCGTTCCGCCTCGGCATGGCCAAGGCCCTGGTGCCGTTCGTGTTCGTGCTCTCGCCGTCGCTGCTGCTGGTGGCCAACGGCTTCAACCTCGCCGACTTCGCGGTCACCTTCGTCGGCTGCGTGATCGGCATCGTCATGCTCGCCGCGGCGTTGTCGAGGTTCTTGTGGACCGAGCTGCAGCGCTGGGAGCAGGCGCTGCTCGGTGCCGGCGCGCTGCTGTTGGTGGCGCCCGGCGTCAGGAGCGGCCTGGTCGGCCTGGCCGTGGCCTCGCCGGTGTTCCTGCGTCAGTGGGCGCGGCGGCCGCGCTCAGCGCAGGCGCTCAACGCCTAGGCCGTCGAGGTCGATCGCCGCGGGTCGGCCGGACATCATGTCGGCCAGCACGCGCGCCGAGCCGCACGACAGCGCCCAGCCGCTCGAGCCGTGGCCGAGGTTGAGCCACACGCCGCGCGCGCCGCTGGGGCCGATCACCGGCGGGCCGTCGGGCAGCATCGGGCGCGCGCCCTTCCAGCTTTGCGCCTGCGCCTGCACCGCGCAGCCCGGGAACCAGTCGTCGAGCACCTTGTACAGCGTGTCCAGCGCGGCGTCGCTGCGGCCTTCCAACGTGCCGCCGAGCTCGGCGCCGCCGGCCACGCGCACACGCTTGCCGAGGCGGGTGATCGCCACCTTGTAGCGCTCGTCTATCAGCGTCGCGCGCGGACCGACTTCGCCGTGCTCGTTGGCCTCGCGCAGCGGCGCGGTGACCGAGTAGCCGTGCACGGCCGCCAGCGGCAACTTGAGCTTCAGCGGCGCGAGCAACTCGCGCGAGGCCATCGCCGCGCACACCACCACCGCGTCGAACGCCTCCATGCCTTCGGATTCCGGCAGCGTGGTCGGGTGCTCGGCGCCGGCCAGCTGTGCCGGATCGAAGCGCGGCAGTGCGCGGTGGTAGACCATGGGCTTGTCGCCCGCGTCGATGCGCTGCACATCGCGGTGGAAGCGGAACATCGCGCCGCTGGCCTGTGCATGCTGCTTCAACAAGTGGGCGAACTGCCGGCAGTTGCCGAGTTCCTCGTCGGGCAGGTGCAGGGCGGCGTGCAGCGGCGTGTCGGCGTTCAGCCCGGGCTCGATCGCGCGCGCCTTTTCGGCTTCGACGACATGGCAGCTGACGCCGAGTTCGGCCAGCAGCTTGACGCCGGGCCGCGCCAGCGCGAGGTCGCGCTGCGTGCGCAGCAGCACCAGCAGACCCTTGCCCTGTTCGAACTCCAGCTGCAGCTGCGCGCTGAGCAAGTGCATGCGCAGCAAGCTGAAACGCGCCAGCTGGATCATGCGACCGCGGTTGGCTTGATGCACGCTGGGCCGGCAGGCGCGCCACCAACGCCAGGTCCAGCCCCACAGCGCCGGCGGAAACGGGCGCGCCAGGCGCACTGCGGCGTGCGATCCGAACATCTGGCGCAGCACCTTGCCGGCCATGCCGGGTGCGGCCCATGGCGTGACGTAACCGGGCGCGAGCACGCCGGCGTTGGCGAAGCTGGTCTCGGCCGCGACGCTCGCCTGGCGCTCGAACACGGTGACCTCGTGGCCGTCGACCGCGAGCTCGTAGGCCGTGGTGACGCCCACGATGCCGGCGCCGACGACGGCAACCCGCATCGGATCAGGCGCGCGGGCCGCGCAGCGCCGATTCGATGGCGAGCGACACGCTCAACACCGCATCGTCGGCCAGCGCGCCGCTCCAGACCATCAGCCCGACCGGGAACTCGCGGTCGCGGTGGCACGGCAGCGTCAGCGCGCAGCCGTCGAGCAGGTTGACGGCCGAGGTGTTGCGCAACAGCAGCCCGTTGGCGGCGAAGAACGCGTCGTCGCTGGCCATCAGCGGCGCCACCTCGGGGGCGACGATCGGCAGCGTCGGCGACAGCATGGCATCGAAGCCGCGCAGTGCGAGCGCCATGCGGCCGATCCAGCGGGCGCGTGCCTGCAGCAGGTCGATGTAGTCGGCTGCGCTCATCGACTCGCCGCGGCGGATGCGCAGCGCAACCCGCGGGTCGTAGCCGGCAGCGCGCTCGACCATGCGCTTGCGGTGCCAGGCCCAGCTCTCAGGCGGCGAGAAGCCGCCGCCGGCATTGATGACGGCAATCTCGCCGAGCTCGGGCAGCGCGACCTCGTCGATGCGGGCACCGGCGGCGCGCAGCGTGCGCAGCGTGCGCTCGAAGGCGCCACCCACGGTGGCGTCGAGCGCATCGAGCATCAGCGTTCGCGGCACGCCGAGGCGCCAGGCCGACAGCGGGCGTGCGTCGACCACCACCTCGCGCTGCGCCAGGATCTCGTGCATCGCGATCGCGTCGCCCACGTCGCGCGTGATCGCGCACACGGTGTCGAGGGTGGTCGACAGCGGGACCGTGCCCTGCAGCGGGGTCAGGCGCTGCGTGTTCTTGAAGCCCACCAGACCTTGCAGCGCCGCGGGGATGCGGATCGAGCCGCCGGTGTCGGAGCCGAGGGCGGCCAGTGCCGCGCCGGCGGCCACCGACGTGGCGCCGCCGGAAGTCGAGCCACCGGGCGCGCGCGGCGACGGGTCGAGCGCCAGCGTGGCGATGTTGGCCGGGGTGCCGAAATGCGGATTGATGCCGACCCCCGAGAACGCGAACTCGCTCATGTTGGTGTGGCCGATCAGCACCCCGCCGGCAACCCGCACGCGTGCCACCGCCGTGCTGTCGCTGGCGGCGACGCGCGCATCGTGCAGGGTGGCCGACGCAGCGGTGGTGGGGAACCCCGCCACGTCGTACAGGTCCTTCACCGAGATCGGCGCACCGGCCAGCGCACCGACCGGCGCGCCGGCGCGATGCATCGCCTGCAGCGCGTCGGCGGTGGCCAGCGCCGAGGCGTCGAAGCGCCGAATGAACGCCTTGTCGCACGCCGGCGACCCGGCGACCTCGAGCGCCTGCCTGGCAACGGCGTCGATCGCGACCCGGCCGCAGAGCACGCCGGTGCGGTGGGCGGCCAGGGTTGGCGCGGCCTGCGCTGCTACAATCCGCGTGTTCACTGGGGTGCGTCCAGGCGAGTCACTCGTGGCGCGCGGCGCGGACTGCTCCCGATGGACCAATCCCGAACCGGCCTTCAAAAGGTGTCGCCTCTGCAGCGAAGCTGCGGACGCGATTCGCGCCGGATTCTAGACCCAACCTTTGGAGCTTAGATGCCCACGACGATGCGTGAAATGCTGGAAGCCGGCGTCCATTTCGGACACCAGACACGCTTCTGGAACCCCAAGATGGCCCCGTACATCTACGGCCATCGCAACAAGATCCACATCATCAACCTCGAGAAGACGCTTCCGGCTTTCGAGGATGCGATGAAGTTCGTGCGCCTGTTGGCGGGCCGCCGCGGCGCGATCCTGATGGTGGGCACCAAGCGCCAGGCGCGCGAGGTGATCGCGCAGGAGGCGCAGCGCGCCGGCATGCCCTACGTCGACCAGCGCTGGCTCGGCGGCATGCTGACCAACTTCAAGACGGTGAAGGCGTCGCTGAAGAAGCTCAAGGACATGCAGGCGCAGAAGGAAGCCGGCATGGAGCAGATGAGCAAGAAGGAAGGCCTGATGTTTGACCGCGAGCTGGGCAAGCTCGAGAAGGACATCGGCGGCATCCAGGACATGACGGCGTTGCCCGACGCGATGTTCGTGATCGACGTCGGCTACCACAAGATCGCGGTGGCCGAGGCCAAGAAGCTCGGCATTCCGGTGATCGGCGTCGTCGACACCAACCACTCGCCCGAGGACATCGACTACGTGATCCCGGGCAACGACGACTCGGCCAAGGCGGTGGCGTTGTATGCGCGCGCGGTGGCCGACGCGGTGCTCGAGGGCAAGGCGGCGGCGGTGACCGAGGTGGCGCAGGCGGCGTCGGGCGGAGATGAGTTCGTCGAAGTGAACGAGGGTGCGTAAGGCGCCACCTCGGCCACCACCGCCGCAGGCGGTGAACGTACCGCTCCCCCGAGCCCCCTCCGGGAGGGGGCTCCAGCATGAATGACGAGCCGGCCCGTGGCCGGCCCAATACCGGTTGGAGTTGATATGGCTGCAATCACTGCAAGCATGGTCGCCGAACTGCGCGCCAAGACCGACGCGCCGATGATGGAGTGCAAGAAGGCGCTCACCGAAGCCGACGGCGACCTGACGCGCGCCGAAGAGATCCTGCGCGTCAAGCTCGGCAACAAGGCCGGCAAGGCGGCCTCGCGCATCACCGCCGAAGGCGTGGTGGCCGCGGCGGTCGAAGGCCCCGTCGGCGCGTTGGTGGAGGTCAACTGCGAGACGGACTTCGTCTCCAAGAACGACTCCTTCCTGGCCTTCGCCAAGGCCTGCGCCCGGCTGGTGGCGGACAAGAACCCGTCGGACGTCGCCGCGCTGTCGGCGCTGCCGCTGTCGCAGGACGGCTTCGGCCCGACGGTGGAAGACGTGCGCAAGGGGCTGATCGGAAAGATCGGCGAGAACATGTCGATCCGCCGCTTCAAGCGCCATGCCGGCGGCGGCAAGCTGGCGCACTACCTGCACGGCACGCACATCGGCGTGATCGTCGAGTTCGACGGCAGCGACGTCGCAGCCAAGGACGTGGCGATGCAGATCGCCGCGTCGACCAAGGGCACCCGCGTGCTGGCGATCGATGCCAAGGGCGTTCCGGCGGAGCTGGTCGAGAACGAGCGCAAGGTGGCAATGGCCAAGGCCGCCGAAAGCGGCAAGCCGGCCGAGATCGTGACCAAGATGGTCGAGGGCTCGGTGCAGAAGTTCCTCAAGGAGGTGTCGCTGCTCGACCAGGTGTTCGTCAAGGCAGCCGACGGCAAGCAGACCGTCGCTCAGATGCTCAAGGCGGCCGGCACCCAGATCAAGTCGTTCACGCTCTACGTGGTGGGCGAGGGCATCGAGAAGCGCGCGGACGACTTCGCTGCCGAGGTGGCAGCGCAGGTGGCAGCGGCCAAGAAAGGCTGACGCCCGGCGGCGCGCGCGGCCGCTGGAGGTCCACGCGCCGCCGCGTAAACTTCGCGCTGGTCCAGGCCACGGAGATTCGGCGCATGCCGGCCTACAAGCGAATCCTGCTCAAGCTGTCCGGCGAAGCGCTGATGGGCGAAGATGCCTACGGCATCAACCGCGCCACCATCGTGCGCATGGTGCGCGAGCTGAAGGAGGTCACCGACCTCGGCGTCGAGCTGGCCGTCGTGATCGGCGGCGGCAACATCTTTCGCGGTGTCGCCGGCGGCTCGGTCGGCATGGACCGGGCCACGGCCGATTACATGGGCATGCTGGCCACGGTGATGAACTCGCTGGCACTGGCCGACTCGATGCGCCAGGCCGGCATGACGGCGCGCGTGATGTCGGCCATCGCGATCGAGCAGGTGGTCGAGCCCTACGTGCGGCCCAAGGCGCTGCAGTATCTCGAGGAAGGCAAGGTCGTCGTGTTCGCCGCCGGTACCGGCAATCCGTTCTTCACCACCGACACCGCCGCGGCGCTGCGGGGCGCCGAGATCGGCGCCGAAGTGGTGCTCAAGGCGACCAAGGTCGACGGCGTGTACAGTGCCGACCCTAACAAGGACCGCTCGGCCACGCGGTATGCGTCGATCAGCTTCGACGATGCGATCGCGCGCAACCTGCAGGTGATGGATGCGACGGCGTTCGCGTTGTGCCGCGACCAGAAGCTGCCTATCCGGGTGTTTTCCATCGTCAAGCCCGGCGCGTTGAAGCGGGTGGTGCAGGGCGACGACGAAGGCACGCTGGTGCACGTCTGACGCCGCGCCACGGTTCGCAAGGAGATGTTGATGGCCACCTCGATCGCCGAGATCAAGAAGAACGCCGAGACGAAGATGCACAAGTCGATCGAGGCGCTGAAGCACGAGCTGCAGAAGATCCGCACCGGGCGCGCCCATCCGGGCCTGCTGGACCAGGTGCACGTGGAGTACTACGGCTCGATGGTGCCGATCAGCCAGGTGGCCAACGTGTCGCTGCTCGATGCCCGCACCATCAGCGTTCAGCCGTGGGAGAAGGGCATGGGGGCCAAGATCGAGAAGGCCATCCGCGAGAGCGACCTCGGTCTCAACCCGGCCGCGCAGGGCGATCTGCTGCGCGTGCCGATGCCGCCGCTGACCGAGGAGCGACGCAAGGAGCTGACCAAGGTCGTGCGCCACGCCGGCGAAGAAGCCAAGGTTGCAGTGCGCAACCTGCGCCGCGACGCCAACGAGCATCTGAAGAAGATGCTCAAGGACAAGCAGGTCGCCGAGGACGAGGAACGCCGTGCGCAGGACGAAGTGCAGAAGCTCACCGACCGCACCGTGGCCGAGATCGACAAGCTGGTCCACGCCAAGGAAGCCGAGGTCCTCGCCGTCTGACGACGCCGCGCACCGATGCAGCGCGACCCGAGTCCGGTTCCCCGTCACGTGGCCATCGTGATGGATGGCAACGGCCGCTGGGCCAAGAAGCGCTTCATGCCGCGCTTCTTCGGGCACAAGCAGGGCGTCGACGCGCTGGTGCGTTGCGTGCAGGCGTGTTCGGACCGTGGCGTCGAGTACCTGACCGTGTTCGCCTTTTCGTCGGAGAACTGGAAGCGCCCCGAGGAGGAGATCTCCGGGCTGCTCGGTCTGGTGCTGGTCGCAGTTTCGAAGTACCTGCGCAAGCTGGCCGAGAAAGGGGTGCGCATCCGCATCGTCGGCGACCGCAGCGCGGTCAGCGACAAGGTGCGCGCTGCCTGGGACGAAGCCGAGACCACCACCGCGCACAACGCGCGCATCACGCTGTCGGTGGCGTTCAACTATGGCGGCCGCTGGGACGTCGTGCAGGCCTGCCGGCAGGCGGTGGCCGAGGGTCTCGCGCCGGAGCAGATCGACGAGCAGCGCCTGTCGTCGCTGATGGCGCTGTCGTATGCGCCCGACCCGGATCTCTTCATCCGCACCGGCGGGGAGGTCCGCATCAGCAACTTCCTGCTGTGGCAGATCGCCTACTCGGAGCTGTACTTCACCGACTGCCTGTGGCCGGATTTCGACGAGGCCCAGCTCGACGCTGCGCTGGCCGCATACGCCGGGCGCGAGCGCCGCTTCGGCGACGTGCGTTCGGCGTCGCCAGCGCCGGTGGCCGGTGGCTGATCCCGATGCTCGCGCAGCGCGTGGCCACGGCCCTGGTGCTGCTCGCGCTTTGGTTGCCGACGCTGTGGATGCACAACCCGTGGCCGTTCATCGTGCTGACGCTGCTGTTCATCAGCCTGGCGGCTTGGGAGTGGGGGCGCCTCAATGGCCTGGGGTCGGCGGGGGCATGGGGCTGCGGGCTGGCGTTGGCCGCAGGCGGGCTGCTGGCGGCCTGGGCGGCCCCGGCACCGGGCCACCTGTTTGCGCTCTGGGGTCTGGCAGCGCTGGGCTGGATCGCCGGCGGGGCGTGGGTGCTGCGCACAGGGCCAACCGGCTGGCCCGGCGTGCCGCGACTCGCGCGCATCGCGCTCGGCTTGACGATGCTGGCGGTGGCCTGGTGGGCACTGGCGCAAGCGCGCATCGTCGGCGTGAACTACCTGCTGTCGGTGCTGTGCGTGGTGTGGATGGCCGACATCGCGGCCTACTTCGGCGGCCGCGCCTTCGGCCGCCACAAGCTGGCGCCGCGCATCAGCCCCGGCAAGAGCTGGGAAGGCGTGGCCAGCGGCATGCTCGGCGTGCTGGTGCTGGCCGCCATCTGGACGGCCATCGACGTGCGGGTGGCCACCGACTCGGCGAGCCTGTTCACGCAACTGCGGCAGCGCTTCGGCGTCGGGCCGATGGTGCTCGCGTTGCTTGGGCTGACGGCGCTCAGCGTGGTCGGCGACCTGTTCGAGTCGTTGGTCAAGCGGGCGGTCGGCGTCAAGGATTCCAGTGCGCTGCTGCCGGGGCACGGCGGCGTGCTCGATCGCATCGATGCCCTGTTGCCGGTGCTGCCCTGTGCGCTGGCCCTCACCACGTTGTGAGGCCGCTGCCTTGACCGACAATCGCGCCGTGGCAACAACGCGACAGCGCCTGTGCATCCTCGGGGCCACCGGCTCGGTGGGGATGAGCACGCTCGAGGTGGTGGCGCTGCACCCGGATCGCTTCGAGGTGTTCGCGCTGACGGCGCGCCAACGCATCGACGAGCTGGCGGCGCTGTGCCGTCGCTGGCGACCGCGCCTGGCGGTGGTGGACACCGCGCAGCAGGCGAAGGACCTGCAGGCCCGGCTGGGCGGATCGGGGCTGCGCACCGAGGTCTTGCACGGCGCCGCGGCGCTGACCGACCTGGCGGCGCATCCCGAGGTCGACGTGGTGATGGCGGCCATCGTCGGCGCAGCCGGGTTGGCGCCGTGCCTGGCCGCTGCGCGCGCCGGCAAGCGGCTGCTGCTGGCCAACAAAGAGGCGCTCGTGGTCGGCGGCGGGCTGTTCATGCGCTGTGTGGACGACGGTGGCGCCACGCTGCTGCCGATCGACAGCGAACACTCGGCGATCTTCCAGTGCCTGCCGATCGAACGCGCCGCATGGCCTCGGCGCATCGACCACATCGTGCTCACCGCATCCGGGGGGCCGTTTCGCGGGCGCGACCCGGCCTCTTTGGAGCGCGTGACGCCCGACGAGGCGTGCGCACATCCCAACTGGGTGATGGGGCGCAAGATCTCTGTCGACTCCGCGACCATGATGAACAAGGCGCTCGAGGTGATCGAGGCGCGCTGGCTGTTCGCGCTGCGGCCCGAACAGATCCGCGTCGTGATCCATCCGCAGAGCATCGTGCATTCGATGGTGGTGTGCCCCGACCAGTCGGTGCTGGCGCAACTGGGCACGCCGGACATGAAGGTGCCGATCGCCTGCGGCCTGGCATGGCCCGAGCGCATCGATTCCGGGGCGTCGCAGCTGGACTTCACGGCGCTGGGCGCATTGACGTTCGAGGCGCCGGATGCCAAGCGCTTTCCGGGTCTGGCGCTGGCCTACGACTGCCTGCGCGCTGCGCCCGGGGCGACCAACGTGCTGAACGCGGCCAACGAAGTCGCGGTGGCCGCATTTCTCGAAGGGACCGTGCCGTTCCCGGCGATCCATGCCGTCAATGCGGCGACGCTCGAGCAGGTGGCGGGCGACTTCGGTCCGCAAGAGACGCTCGAGGACCTGCTCGCGCTCGATGCGCGTGCGCGCGCTGTCGCACGCCAGCACGTGAAGGCGAGGGCGGCGTGACCGGCACGACGCCGCACGGCGTGGCGCGCGACGCAAGGGACTAGAGGCACTGACATGGTCACGCTACTTGCCTTCATCGTCACGCTCGGGCTGCTGATCGTCGTGCACGAGTACGGTCACTACCGCGTCGCCGTCGCCTGCGGCGTGAAGGTGCTGCGGTTCTCGGTCGGCTTCGGACGCACGCTGTGGCGCCGCCAGCGCGGCGAGACCGAGTTCGTGGTGGCGGCGCTGCCGCTGGGCGGCTACGTGCGCATGCTCGACGAGCGAGAGGCCCCGGTGCCGGCGCACGAGTTGCACCGCGCCTTCAACCGCCAGCCGCTGGCCAGGCGCACGGCCATCGTCGCCGCGGGGCCGATCGCCAACCTGCTGCTGGCGGTGCTGCTGTATTCCTGCGTGCACTGGATCGGCATCGAAGAGCCCAAGGCCGTGCTCGGCTCGCCGAGTGCGGGCAGCGTGTTCGAGCGCGCCGGCATCCAGGCGGGCGACTGGGTGCGCGCCTATGCCGACAGCGACGACGCCTGGCACGACGTGGCCTCGCTGAACGACCTGAACTGGCAGGTGATCCGCCACGCGCTGAACCAGCAGCCGATCGAGCTTTCGGTCAGCGACCCCCAGGGACGCGGCGAGCGTCACGTGACGCTCGATCTCGATCGGCTGGAGGTGCGCGAGATCGATGCCGAGACCTTGAGAAAGATCGGCCTGCCCGGGGCATTCCGCGAGCCGGTGATGGGCGAGGTGCGCGCCGGCGGCCCTGCCGCAGCGGCGGGGCTGCGCGCCGGCGACCGCATCGAGCGCATCGATGGCCAGACGATCGTCGATGCGCAGCCCGTGTTCGAGCGCATTCGCGCCGCCGTGCGCGAAGGCGCCGGCGTGCCGATGCAGTGGCGCGTGCGCCGCGGCGACCAGTCGATCGACATCGTCGTCACGCCGCGCGTCATCACTGACGGCGCCCGCGTGATCGGTCGCATCGACGCCGCCGTCGGCACGCTGCCCGAGCGCGTGGTCGTGCGCTACGGTCCGGTCGACGGATTGACCAAGGGCGCACAGCGCACCTGGGACATGTCGGTGCTGAGCCTCAAGATGCTCGGGCGCATCGTCATCGGCGAGGCGTCGGTGCGCAACCTGAACGGCCCGCTGACGATCGCCGATGCTGCGGGTCAATCGGCGCATCAGGGGCTGGTCACCTTCCTCGGCTTCCTTGCCGTCGTCAGCCTGAGCATCGGCGTGCTGAACCTCCTCCCGCTGCCGATGCTCGATGGCGGACACCTCATGTATTATCTTTTCGAGGCCGTCACCGGTCGTCCGGTGTCGGACCTCTGGCTCGCGCGGCTGCAACGCGGCGGTGTCGCGATCCTGCTGCTGGTCATGTCGGTGGCGCTCTACAACGACGTAGCCCGGCTGCTGGGACTGCACTGAGCCTTTCGCGCGAGCATGCTCTTCTTTCCCGAGGTGAATCCGCTGCGCCCTCTGGCGGCCGTGGCGGTGGTGGCAGCGACCGGCTTGGCAACGTGGCCAGCCCTCGCCGTCGAGCCGTTCGTGCTCAAGGACATTCGGGTCGAGGGCCTGCAGCGGGCCGACCCCGGGACGGTGTTCGCGGCGCTGCCGTTTCGCATCGGCGACACCTACAACGACGACAAGGGCGCGATCGCGTTGCGATCGCTGTTCGGCACCGGGCTGTTCAAGGACGTTCGCATCGAAATCGAGAACGATGTCGTCGTCGTGGTGGTCGAGGAGCGGCCAGTCATCCAGACGGTCACCTTCGTCGGCTTGAAGGAGTTCGACAAGGACCAGCTGCTCAAGTCGCTGAAGGACAACGGCATCGGCGAAGGCCTGCCGTTCGACAAGGCGCTGATCGACCGCGCCGAGCAGGAGATCAAGCGTCAGTACCTGGCGCGCAGCCTGTACGGCGCCGAGGTGGTGACCACGGTCACCCCGGTGGAGCGCAACCGGGTCAACGTGACCTTCACGGTGACCGAGGGCGACGCCGCCAAGATCTCGGAGATCCGCATCCTCGGCAGCAAGGTGTTCTCAGAGGGGACGCTGCTCGGCCTGATGGAGCTCACCACCAGCGGTTGGCTCACGTGGTACACGAAGAACGACCGCTATTCGCGTGCCAAGCTCAACGCCGACCTGGAGACCATCCGCTCGTACTACCTGAACCGAGGCTACCTCGAGTTCAACGTCGAGTCGACGCAAGTGACGATCTCGCCGGACAAGCAGGAGATCTCGATCACCATCACGATCAGCGAGGGCGAGCCGTACACCGTGACCGCGGTGCGGCTGCAGGGCGACTACCTGGGCAAGGACGCAGAGTTCCGCGAGCTGGTGCGCATCCGGCCCGGCCAGCCGTATCGCGCCCAGGACGTCACCGACACGACCAAGGCCTTCACCGACCGCTTCGGCCTCTACGGCTACGCCTTCGCGCGCGTCGATGCGACTCCGGACATCGACCGTGCCAAGGGGCAGGTCGCGGTCACGCTGCGCGCCGATCCGCAGCGGCGCGTCTACGTGCGGCGAGTCGAAGTCTCCGGCAACACCCGCACCCGAGACGAGGTGATCCGGCGCGAGTTTCGGCAGCTCGAAGCGTCGTGGTACGACGGCCAGAAGATCAAGGCATCGCGCGACCGCGTCGATCGGCTCGGCTACTTCAAGGAGGTCAGCGTCGACACCACCGAGGTTCCCGGTTCGCCCGACCAGGTGGATCTGACGGTCACGGTCGTCGAGAAGCCCACCGGCAACCTGGCGCTCGGCCTGAGCTTCTCCAGCACCGAGAAGCTCGCGCTGTCGGCGTCGATCCGGCAGGAGAACGTGTTCGGCTCCGGCAACTACCTGGGGTTGGACCTCAACACCAGCCGCTACGCGCGCTCGCTGGTGTTCAGCACGCTCGATCCGTACTTCACCATCGACGGCATCTCGCGGGCCATCGACCTCTACTACCGGACCTCGCGGCCCTACAACAGCCTGGGCGACCAGTACCAGATCGCCACGCAGGGCGGCGCCATCCGTTTCGGCGTTCCGTTCTCGGAGTTCGACACCGTGTTCTTCGGCATCGGTGCGGAGAACACGTTGATCAAGTCGGGGACGTCGCTGCCGAACGCCTACTTCATCTACCGCGACCTGTACGGCGAGAACAGCAGCTCGCTGCCCTTGACGATCGGCTGGGCCCGCGACAACCGCGACAGCGTGATCGCGCCGACGATCGGTCGCTACATGCGCGTGAACCTCGAGTGGTCGGTGGCGGGCGACGTGCAGTACTTGCGCCAGAACTATCAGGTGCAGCAGTACTTCCCGCTGATCGGCCGGACGACGCTCGGCCTCAATGCCGAGGTCGGACTCGGCAAAGGGCTCGCCGGCAAGCCGTATCCGGTGTTCAAGAACTTCTACGGCGGCGGCCTCGGCTCGGTGCGGGCGTTCGAGCAGAACTCGCTGGGCGTGATCGACCCGACCGGGGCCTACATCGGCGGCGCCAAGAAGTTCAACGCCAACGCCGAGCTGTATTTCCCGGTGCCCGGGACCGGCAACGACAAGTCGCTGCGCATCTTCGCATTTACCGACGTCGGCAATGTCTGGCGCGAGGACGAGAAGGCGCGCGCCGACGACCTGCGCGCATCGGCCGGTTTCGGCCTGTCGTGGATCTCGCCGGTCGGGCCATTGAAGATGAGCTGGGGCAAACCGGTGAAGAGCAAGCCGACGGATAGAATCCAGCAATTCCAATTCCAGATCGGGACCGCGTTCTGATGATCCACCTCACACGCATCGCTCTGGTGGCCGTGGCGGCCGGACTGTGGACGGCTGCGGCCTCGGCGCAGGAACTGAAGATCGGGTACGTCAACAGCGAGCGCGTGCTGCGCGAGGCCACGCCCGCCAAGGCGGCGCAGAGCAAGCTTGAGGCCGAGTTCAGCAAGCGCGAGCGGGACCTCAACGAACAGGGCGCGCGTCTGAAGGCCGCGGCCGAGAAGCTCGACAAGGATGCGCCGGCGCTGAGCGAGGCCGAGCGCACGCGGCGACAGCGCGAACTCGTCGAGCAGGATCGCGACCTGCAGCGCAAGCGGCGCGAATTCCAGGAAGACCTCAGCCAGCGCCGCAACGAGGAGCTGGCCGGCGTGGTCGAGCGCGCGAACCGCGTAATCAAGCAGATCTTCGACCAGGAGAAGTACGACCTGATCCTGCAGGAGGTCATCTTCGCCGGTCCGCGCGTCGACATCACCGACAAGGTCATCAAGGCGCTCAACGCGGCGCCCGCGTCCAACACGGGCCGCTGACGAGGCCATCGCGGCCGAGTCACCCGTGAAAGCGCATCGCCTGGCCGACATCGTCTCCGCGCTCGGCGGCGAGTTGCACGGCGACGGCACGCTGACAGTCGAGCGCATCGCGCCGCTGGACAACGCCGACGCGCGCTCGATCGCGTTTCTCGCGCAGGCGCGCCTGCTCGACCGGCTGGCGCACAGCGGCGCCGGTTGCGTGATCGTCGCGCCGGCGTATCTGCAGGCCGCGCGCGCGCGCGCGGCGGCGGTGGTGGTGACCGACGATCCGTACCTGTACTACGCGCGCCTCACGCAGTGGTGGCGGCGCGGCGACGCCGTGTTCTTGCCGGGCATCCATCCCAGCGCGGTTGTCGAGGCCGGCGCGCTGGTGGATCCGCAGGCGCAGGTCGGCCCGCTGACGGTGATCGCGGCCGGCGCGCAGATCGGCGCGTTCGCGGTGGTCGGCGCCCATTGCAGCGTCGGCGCGCACGCCCGCGTCGGTGCGCACACCCGCCTGACCGACCGCGTGACGCTCGGCGAGCGCTGCATCATCGGCGAGCGCGGCATCGTGCACTCCGGGGCGGTGATCGGTGCCGACGGTTTCGGCTTCGCCCCGACGCAGGGGCGCTGGGAGAAGATCGAGCAGCTCGGTGCGGTGCGCATCGGCGACGACGTCGAAATCGGGGCCAACACCTGCATCGATCGTGGCGCACTGGACGACACCGTGATCGAAGACGGCGTCAAGCTCGACAACCTGATCCAGATCGCGCACAACGTTCGCATCGGCGCCCACACGGCGATCGCCGCCATGGCCGGGATCGCCGGCTCGACCCGCATCGGTCGCCACTGCACGATCGGCGGCGCGGCCGGCATCGTCGGGCACCTCGACATCGTCGATCACGTGCACATCGACGGCGCCACCGTCGTCTCGCGCTCGATCCGCAAGCCCGGGCGCTACAGCGGCGTGTTCCCGTTCGACGACAATGCGTCGTGGGAGAAGAACGCGGCCACGCTGCGGCAGCTGTACATGCTGCGCGAGCGGCTGCGGGCCCTGGAGAAGAAGTCGTGAGCCGGCGGGCCGCGGCGCGGCGCGCGCGGGGCCGCACGGAGATGAGCCGATGAACATCCACCAGATCCTCAAGCGCCTGCCCCACCGCTACCCGATCCTGCTGGTCGACCGCGTGCTCGAGCTGGAGGTGCACCAACGCATCCGCGCGTTGAAGAACGTGTCGATCAACGAGCCGTACTTCATGGGCCACTTTCCGCACCGGCCCGTGATGCCGGGCGTGCTGATGCTCGAGGCGCTGGCGCAGGCGGCCGCACTGCTGGCGTTCGAATCGGCCGGCGCCGCGGTCGAGGCGGACTCGGTGGTCTACTTCGTCGGCATCGACGGTGCGCGCTTCAAGCGACCGGTGGAACCGGGCGACCAGCTGATCCTCGAGGCTGCGATCGACCGCATGAAGGCCGGCATCTACAAATTCAAGACGCGGGGCAGCGTCGACGGCGAAACCGCTGTCGAGGCGGACCTGATGTGCACCCTGCGCAAGGTCAGCTGACGGCGTCGGGTGCGCTGCCATGGCACGGATCCATCCCACCGCGATCGTCGACCCGAAAGCCGAGCTGGACGAATCGGTGAACGTCGGGCCCTACGCGGTGATCGGCCCGCACGTGCAGATCGGTGCGCGCTGCACGATCGCCGCGCACTGCGTGATCGACGGCCGCACCCGCATCGGCGGGGACAACCGCATCTTCTCGTTCGCATCGATCGGTGGCCCGCCGCAGGACAAGAAGTACGGTGGCGAGGACACGCGCCTGGAAATCGGCAGCGGCAACACGATCCGCGAGTACGTCACCATCAACACCGGCACCGTGCAGGATGCCGGCGTCACGCGCCTGGGCGACGACAACTGGATCATGGCGTACGTGCACGTCGCCCACGACTGCCAGCTGGGCAGCCACCTGATCCTGGCCAACGCGGTGCAGCTGGCCGGCCACGTGCACCTCGGCGACTGGGTGTTCCTGGGCGGTCTGTCGGGTGTGCACCAGTTCGTGCGTGTCGGCGCGCATGCCATGACGGGATTTCAGACCCGTCTGGCGCAAGACCTGCCGCCGTTCATCACTGCGGCCGGCAACCCGGCACAAGCGCAGGGCGTCAACCAGGAGGGCTTGCGGCGCCGCGGCTACACGCCCGAGCGCATCGCGATCGTCAAGCAGATGCACAGGCTGCTGTACCGGCAGGGTCTCACGCTGACCGCAGCGCGCGACGCCATCGCCGGGCTTGCCGCGGAGGACCCGGCCGGCGCCGGCGACGTCGCGCTGATGCAAGACTTTCTCGCCACCGCCGAGCGCGGCATCGTGCGCTGAGGTCGGCTGTGTCCAGTGACGCCCCGCAGTTGGCGATGGTCGCCGGCGAGGCCTCCGGGGACCTGCTGGCCAGCCTGCTCTTGAGCGGCCTGCGCGCACGCTGGCCCGACGTGCGCACGTTCGGCATCGGCGGCCCGCGGATGACGGCGCTGCAGTTCGACGCCTGGTGGCCCTCGGACAAGCTTGCGGTACGCGGTTATGTCGAGGTGCTGCGCCACTACCGCGAGATCGCCGGCATTCGCGATGCATTGACGCAGCGGTTGCTGCGGGCCAGGCCCGACGCCTTCATCGGCGTCGACGCGCCCGACTTCAACCTCGGCCTCGCGCAGCGCCTGCGCGAGGCCGGGCAGCGCACGATCCAGTTCGTCTGCCCCTCGATCTGGGCATGGCGCGCGGGCCGCATCAAGAAGATCGCGCGCGCGGTCGACCACGTGCTGTGCCTGTTCCCGTTCGAGCCCGACATCCTCGCCCGCGGTGGCGTCGCCGCCACCTTCGTCGGCCATCCATTGGCTGACGAGATCCCGCTGCAGCCGCCGCGGGCGGCCAGCCGCGCTGCGCTCGGCATCGGTGAGGCCGACGTCGTGGTGGCGGTGCTGCCGGGCAGCCGCCGCTCGGAGATCGAGGCGATCGCACCGGCATTTCTGCAAACGGTGGCCCGGCTGCACGCGCAGCGGCCGGATCTGCGCTATCTGCTGCCCGCGGCGCCCGGGCTGCGGGCGATGCTCGATCCCTTGTTGGCGCATGCGGCCGGCGCCCCGCTCACGCTGGTCGACGGCCGCTCGCACGAGGTGCTCGCCGCCTGTGACGTCACGCTGATCGCCAGCGGCACCGCGACACTGGAGGCGGCCCTGTTCAAGCGCCCGATGGTCATCGCCTATCGCATGAATGCGCTGTCGTGGCAGATCATGCGTCACATGCGGCTGCAGCCGTGGGTGGGCCTGCCGAACATCCTGTGCGCCGAGTTCGTCGTGCCCGAGCTGCTGCAGCACGAGGCCACGCCCGACGCGCTGGCGCGCGCGGTGCTTCAATGGCTCGATTCGCCGCAGCGCTGCGATGCCTTGGCGGCGCGCTTCCTCGAGATCCACCAACTGCTGCGGCGCGACACCGCGCGCACGGCCACCGATGCGATCGCGACGATTCTTGCGTGCTGACATGGACCCCCTGGCTTGCTCCGCTCGCGTCCCCCCGAGGGGGATCGGTCGGCTTCGGAGCGGCCGTGCGCCGAGCGAGCAGCTCGGCTTCGACTGGAGCCGCCCCGGCCTGGTGGCCGGCGTCGACGAGGCGGGGCGCGGGCCGTTGGCCGGGCCGGTGGTGGCAGCGGCGGTGATCCTCGACGATCAGAATCCCGTTGTTGGCCTGGCCGACTCGAAGGTGCTGACGCCGCTGCAGCGCGAGCGCCTGTTCGACGAGATCCGCGCCCGCGCGCTCGCGTTCAGCATCGCGCATGCCGCGGTCGAGGAGATCGACACGCTGAACATCCTGCGCGCGACCCTGCTGGCGATGCGCCGTGCGGTGGACGGCCTGCGGCTGCCGCCGGTGCTGGTGCTGGTCGACGGCAATCAGTTGCCTGTGCTGCCCGTGCAGGCCGAGGCGGTGGTCGACGGCGACGCCACCGTGCCAGCCATCTCGGCGGCATCGATCCTGGCCAAGGTGCATCGCGATCGGCTGTGCCTCGAGATGCACCGCGACCATCCGCAATACGGTTTCGATGCCCACAAGGGCTACGCCACCCCCGAGCACCTGCGCGCGCTGCGCGAGCACGGCGCATGTCCGGCGCATCGCCGCAGCTTCGCGCCGGTGCGCGATGCGCTGCAAACCCAGTGAGCATCGCGCCCCGCGTCGTTCGGATCGCATCGCGCGACAACCCGCTGCTGACCCGGGTGCGCCGCCTGAACGCCACGCCCGACGCCTATCGGACTCTCGGCGTGGTGTGGCTGGAAGGCGATCACCTGGTGCGTGCCGCGCTCGATCGAGGCTGGCCGCTGCGGGAGCTGCTGGTGAGCGCCCGGCAGCAGGCCGACGCCACGCTGCAGCCGCTGCTGTCGCGCGCGGCGACGGTGCGCATCGTCGACGATGCGCTGTGGTCCGGCATCGGTTCGCTGTCGTCGAAGGCGCCGGTGGCCGCGTTGGCCGCGTGGCCCGGCTTGCAGCCGGTGATGGCGGGCCGTCGCACCATCGTGCTCGACCGCGTGCAGGACGCCGGCAACCTCGGCAGCGTCCTGCGCAGCGCCGCCGCGTTCGGCGTGTCACAGGTGGTGGCGCTGAAGGGCTGCGCGGCGCTGTGGTCGCCGAAGGTGCTGCGCGCCGGCATGGGGGCGCACTTCGGTCTGCATTTGGCCGAAGGTGCGGAAGAGGCGTCGCTCGACGCGCTCGGCGTGCCGCTGCTGGCCACCAGCTCGCACGACGGTGCGTCGCTGCCCGGCGCCGCGCTGCCCGATCCGTGCGCCTGGGTGTTCGGCCACGAAGGCCAGGGCGTGTCGGCGTCGCTGCTGCGTCGCTGCGCGCTGCGGTTGCGGATCCCGCAGCCCGGGGGCGAGGAGTCGATCAACGTCGCGGCCGCGGCCGCGGTGTGCCTGTACGAATCGATGCGCCGGCGTGTCTCCGCGGGGCCTCAGTAGATCAGGCGATCCGGGCGGATGTCGCGCAGGATCGTCGTCGCGATCTCCTCGATGGACTTGTGCGTCGAGCTGAGCCAGGCGATGCCTTCGCGGCGCATCATCGCCTCGGCCTCGCGCACCTCCATGCGGCAATTGGCGAGCGCGGCATAGCGGCCGCCCGGGCGGCGTTCGTGGCGGATCTGCGCCAGGCGCTCGGGGTCGATGGTCAGGCCGAAGCACTTGCGCTTGTGCGGCAGCAGCGACTTCGGGAACTCGCCGCGCTCGAAATCTTCGGGAATCAGCGGGTAGTTGGCCGCCTTGACACCGTGCTGCATCGCCAGGTACAGCGAGGTCGGCGTCTTGCCGCAGCGGCTGACGCCGATCAGGATGATGTCGGCGGCGTTGAGGTTGCGTGCCGACTGGCCGTCGTCGTGTGCCAGCGAGAAGTTGATCGCATCGATGCGCTCGTGATACTCGTGGCTCTTCGCGGCGTCGGAAAAGCGGCCGACGCGGTGGTTGGACTTGACGCCGAACTCCGACTCCAGCGGCTCGACGAAGGTGCGGAACATGTCGAGCACCAGGCCCGAGCAGTTGTCGCGCACAAACACGTCGCGCACCGCCTCGTTGACCAGCGTGATGAACACGACCGGACGATGGCCTTCGCGGTGCGCGATGGCGTTGATCTCCTCGACCACCGTGCGGGCCTTGTCGATCGAGTCGATGAACGGCCGCCGCACATGGCGCGGGCGCAACGGAAACTGCGCCAGGATCGAGTTGCCGAAGGTCTCGGCGGTGATGCCGGTGCCGTCGGACACGAAGAACACGCTGCGATTGGGCAAGACCGGCTCCGAGGATGAGGGAAGCGAGACAAATCATAGGCCCCGGCAGGCGACCTAGAATCGCTACAAAGCTTGGCCCGATGACGCCGCCATGAGCCCCCACGGCCCCACACCCAGAACCCCATGCGCCGCAGGTTGCGCTCGCGTCCGGACAGCACCGATTGTTCACCTTCACGGAGCTCTCCCATGTCATCGACCTCATTGGCGACCGCCCTGGTCGTACCGCTTGATCAGCTGAGGATGACCGATGTCGAGGCGGTTGGCGGCAAGAACGCCAGCCTCGGCGAGATGATCAGCCAATTGGCCGCCAGCGGCGTGCGGGTGCCCGGTGGCTTCGCAACCACCGCGCATGCGTTTCGCGACTTCCTTCGCCACGGGGGCCTGACCGAGCGGATCGGTGCCCGTCTGGCGCGCCTTGACGTCGACGACGTCAGGGCGCTGGCCGACGCCGGGGCCGAGATCCGCGGCTGGGTCGAGTCGGCGGCCATGCCGCCGGCGCTGGAGGCCGCGGTGCGCGCGGCCTTCGAGCAGCTCGCCGGCGGCGACCCCCAGGCGTCGTACGCCGTGCGATCGTCGGCCACCGCGGAGGACCTGCCCGATGCCTCGTTCGCCGGCCAGCAGGAGACGTTCCTCAACGTCAGCGGCATCGACTCGGTACTGCAGAAGATCAAGCAGGTGTTCGCATCGCTCTACAACGATCGTGCGATCAGCTACCGCGTGCACAAGGGCTTCGCGCACAGCGACGTGGCGCTCTCGGCGGGCGTGCAGCGCATGGTGCGCTCCGACCTCGGCAGTTCCGGTGTTGCGTTCACGATCGACACCGAGTCGGGCTTCGACCAGGTCGTCTTCATCACGTCGAGCTACGGGCTGGGCGAGACCGTGGTGCAGGGGCTCGTCAATCCCGACGAGTTCTACGTCCACAAGCCGATGCTGCGCGCCGGCAAGCAGGCGATCATCCGCCGCTCGCTCGGCTCCAAGCTGCAACGCATGGAGTTCGCGGCCGGGGCGCCCGGCGGCAAGCTGGTGACCACCGTCGAGACGCCACCCGAGCAGCGCAACCGCTACTCGTTGAGCGATGCCGACGTGATGGAGCTCGCCCGCTATGCGCTGGTGATCGAGCAGCACTACGGCCGCCCGATGGACATCGAGTGGGGTCGCGACGGCCGCGACGGCAAGCTCTACATCCTGCAGGCGCGACCCGAGACGGTGAAGAGCCAGGCGCAGGTCGAGCACCGGTACAAGCTCAAGGGCCACAGCACCGTGCTCGCCGAGGGCCGCGCGATCGGCCAGAAGATCGGCACCGGTCGCGCCCGCTTGGTGCGCTCGCTGACCGACATGGATCGCGTGCAGGCCGGCGACGTGCTGGTCACCGAGATCACCGATCCCAACTGGGAGCCGGTGATGAAGCGGGCCGCGGCCATCATCACCAACCGCGGCGGGCGCACCTGCCACGCGGCGATCATCGCGCGCGAGCTGGGCATTCCCGCCGTCGTCGGCTGTGGCGACGCCACCGAGAAGATCGCCGACGGCGCGCTGGTCACCGTGTCGTGCGCCGAAGGCGACACCGGCTTCATCTACGAGGGTCTGCTGGAGACCGAGGTCACCGAGGTCAAGCGCGGCGAGATGCCGTACTGCCCGATCAAGCTGATGATGAACGTCGGCAACCCGGGGCTGGCGTTCGAATTCGCGCGCATCCCCAACGCCGGGGTCGGGCTGGCGCGGCTGGAGTTCATCATCAACACCAACATCGGCGTGCATCCGAAGGCGATCCTCGACTATCCGGGCGTCGACCCGGAGTTGAAGATGGCGGTCGAGTCGGTGGCCCGCGGGCATGCCTCGCCGCGCGCGTTCTACGTCGACAAGCTGATGGAGGGCGTGGCCACGATCGCGGCAGCGTTCTGGCCCAAGCCGGTGATCGTGCGGCTGTCGGACTTCAAGTCCAACGAGTACAAGAAGCTGATCGGCGGCTCGCGCTACGAGCCGGACGAGGAGAACCCGATGCTCGGCTTCCGAGGGGCGTCGCGCTACATCAGCGGCGAGTTCGCCGACGCCTTCGCGATGGAGTGCGAAGCGCTGCGCCGCGTGCGCAACGACATGGGGCTGACGAACGTCGAGATCATGGTGCCGTTCGTGCGCACCGTGCGGCAGGCCGAGCGCGTGATCCAGCTGATGGCCGAGCGCGGCCTGGTGCGCGGCAAGGACGGCCTGCGCGTCATCATGATGTGCGAGGTGCCGAGCAACGCGATCCTGGCCGAACAGTTCCTGCAGTGCTTCGACGGCATGTCGATCGGCTCGAACGACCTCACCCAGCTCACGTTGGGGTTGGACCGCGACTCCGGGCTCGAGCAGCTGACCGGCGACTTCGACGAGCGCGACCCGGCGGTCAAGGCGCTGATCTCGCGCGCGATTGCAGCGTGCCGCGCCACCGGCAAGTACGTCGGCATCTGCGGCCAGGGGCCGAGCGACCATCCGGACTTCGCCGACTGGCTGGCCGCCGAAGGCATCGTCTCGATGTCGCTGAATCCGGACACGATCGTCGACACCTGGGTGCGCCTGGCGGCCGCCAAGTAGCGCCTCCGGGACGGGAGGTGTCTCGCGACACTACCCACCACCGCGGGGCGGCCGCGCCGCCCGTATAATCGCGGGCTTTCCCTTGCCGCACCCCACGCCGACGCCGCCGGGGGCGGCTTCCGTCATCGGAATCCACAAGGAGTCGTCATGCGTCACTATGAAATCGTGCTCCTGATCCATCCGGATCAGAGCGAGCAGGTGCCGGCCATGCTCGAGCGCTACAAGAGCCTGGTCACCGCCGGCGGTGGCAAGGTGCACCGTGTCGAAGACTGGGGCCGGCGCCAGCTGGCCTACATGATCCAGAAGCTCGCCAAGGCGCACTACCTGTGCCTGAACATCGAGTGCGAGCAGAAGGTGCTGTCGGAGCTCGAGTCGGGCTTCCGCTTCAACGACGCCGTGCTGCGCCACCTCACCGTGGCCAAGAGCAAGGCCGAGACCACGCCGTCGGTCATGATGAAGGTGGTCGAGAAGGAAGAGGCGCGCAAGGCGGCCCAGGAGGCCAGCGCCTGAGAGCCGGGCGTCCGTCGCGGCAATTGACGCGAGCCCGATGAACCGCCTGGTGCTGTCGGCCCGATTGATCGAACGAGCCACCCTGAGGTACACCCCAGCCGGACTGCCGGCGCTGGACTTCAGGCTCGAGCATCAGTCGGAACTGAGCGAGGAGAACCAGATGCGCAAGGTGTCGCTGCAGATTCGAGCCATCGCGATCGGCACCGTCACCCAGGCGCTGTCGACACTCCCGCTCGGCGACGCCGGCACGTTCGCCGGTTTCCTGTCGGGCACGCGCAACGGACGCGGCCTGCTTTTTCACGTCACGTCGCTCGGCTGAAGCGACGGGCATCACGAGCAAACGAATTCATCGCATCGAAAGAGGTACCCCATGCCACCACCCAGAGGAAAAGGCAGGTTCTCGAAGGACCGCAAGCCCAAGCGCAGCCAGCAGTCGCTGCTGTTCCGCCGCAAGCGCTTCTGCCGCTTCACCGTCGCCGGCGTCAAGGAGATCGACTACAAGGACGTCGACACGCTGCGCGACTTCGTCGGCGAGAACGGCAAGATCACGCCGGCGCGGCTGACCGGCACGCGGGCGTTCTACCAGCGCCAGCTGACCACGGCGATCAAGCGCGCACGCTTCCTGGCGCTGCTGCCGTACAGCGATCAGCACCGCGTCTGAGGAGCACCGCGCCATGCAAGTCATCCTGCTGGAGAAGATCAGCAACCTGGGCAACCTGGGCGACGTGGTCAAGGTCAAGGACGGGTTCGCACGCAACTTCCTGATTCCCACCAAGCGGGCGCGTCGCGCCACCGAGGCGGCGATCAAGGAGTTCGAGGACCGTCGTGCCGAGCTCGAGAAAGCGGCCGCCGACAAGCTGGCGTCGGCGCAGACGCTGGCCGAGAAGCTGGCGGGCCAGACGCTCACCGTCGAGCAGAAGGCCGGTGTCGATGGTCGCCTGTTCGGGTCGGTGACCAACTTCGACATCGCCGAAGGGCTGAAGAAGCTCGGCGTTCCGATCCAGAAGTCGCAGATCCGCCTGCCCAACGGTCCGTTGAAGACCGTCGGCGATCATGCCGTGTCGGTGGCGCCGCACACCGACGTGTTGGTCGACATCACGGTGCGCGTGGTGCCCGAGGCCGAGTGATCGGCCGCGACGGCCTTCACTGACGACCGCGTGGGCCGGCATCCGCCGGCCCTTTGCGTTTCCCGCGAGCGCTGCGGCTCTCAACCGCTTGTGCAGCGCATTTCCACAGGCTTGCCCACAGGCGCTGCCCGTGCCGGAACTATCATCGCGCCATGTCCGCCGTGTTTCAGACGCCCCCGGGGCAGGCCGATGACGACGTCGCGCGCCTGCGTGTGCCGCCCCATTCGATCGAGGCCGAGCAGAGCGTGCTCGGCGGGTTGCTGCTCGACAACCTGGCGTGGGATCGCGCCGCCGACCTGCTGAACGAGAGCGACTTCTACCGCTACGAGCACCGCCAGATCTACACGGCGATCGCCGCGCTGGTGGGCGCCGACAAGCCAGCCGACGTGGTGACGGTGCACGAGCACCTGCAGAGCGTGGGCAGCGCCGCCGATTGCGGCGGGCTGGTGTACCTGAACGCGCTCGCGCAGAGTGTGCCCAGCGCCGCCAACATCCGGCGCTATGCCGAGATCGTCCGCGAGCGCGCAGTGCTGCGCAAGCTGATCGGCGCCAGCGACGAGATCGCAACGCAGGCGTTCAACCCGCAGGGCAGGCCGGTGGCGCAGATTCTCGACGAGGCCGAATCGAAGATCTTCCAGATCGGCGAGGAGGGCGCGCGCACCAGGCAGGGCTTCATCGGCATGGACAGGCTGGTGGTCGAGCTGATCGATCGTGTGACCGAGCTGCACGAGAACGGCGCCGAGGAGGTCACCGGCGTGCGCACCGGTTTCTACGATCTCGACCGCTACACCGCCGGGCTGCAGAAGGGCGATCTGATCGTGCTCGCTGCACGGCCGTCGATGGGCAAGACCGCGTTCGCGCTCAACATCGCCGAGCACGTGACGGTGCGCGAAGAGCTGCCGGTGCTGGTGTTCTCGATGGAAATGGGCGCGTCGCAGCTCGCGGTGCGCATGGTCGGCTCGCTCGGCCGCATCGACCAGCAGCACCTGCGCACCGGCGCACTGCGCGACGACGAATGGACGCGCCTGACCGAAGCGGTGGACCAGCTCGGCAAGGTGAGCCTCTACATCGACGAGACACCGGCGCTCAACCCGGCCGAGTTACGGGCGCGGGCGCGCCGCATGGCGCGCCAGTTCGGCGGCACGCTCGGCCTGATCGTCGTCGACTATCTGCAGCTGATGAGCGGCTCGTCCGGCAGCGACGAGAACCGCGCCACCGAACTCGGCGAGATCTCGCGCGGATTGAAGGCACTGGCCAAGGAGCTGCAATGCCCGGTGATGGCGCTGTCGCAGCTGAACCGTAGCGTCGAGACGCGCAACGACAAGCGGCCATTGATGAGCGACCTGCGCGAGTCGGGCGCGATCGAGCAGGACGCCGACGTCATCATGTTCATCTACCGCGACGACTACTACAACAAAGATTCCAAGGAGCCCGGTGTCGCGGAGATCATCATCGGCAAGCAACGCAACGGCCCGGTCGGCACGCTGAAGCTCACGTTCCTGAAGCCGCTGACGCGATTCGACAACTTGGCGGTCGACGCCGGCGACGGTACTTACTGAACGGCCGACGCAGGTCGCAGGTCAGGTCGCTTCGCCGCGTAGGCCGGCAGCGAGCTCGATGATCTCTTCGGTGATGGCTTCCTGACGCAGCCGGTGCTCCTGCGCGTCGAGCGTCTGCACCATGCGATCGACGTTCTCCCTGGCCGCGGCCATGGCCCGCGCGCGCGAAAGGTTCTCCGCCGCGTGGCCGTGCAGCACCGCGCGCACCAGCCGTGCCGCCACGTACTCGAAGGCGAGTTCCTCGATCAACCGTGCCGGCGGGAGATGCGTCAACGGCAGCGGATCGGTGCTTGCCGCAGCCTGCGGCCACGACAGCGGCAGCAGCCGCCGGCGCTGCACAGCGACGTGCCGCGCGTCGCCACCCGGGTCGGGCGTCGTGACCTCCGCGGCCACGATCTCCACCGCAGCGGCGGGGCGCTGCCCGAGTGCCTTGCCCAGGGCCTTGTGCAATGCATCGCTGGTGGCGGTGGCCGCGTCGGCGTGAGAGATCATCGGTGCCGACCACTCCGGCGTGCAGCCGCGCGCCCGGGCCAGCCGAAGCGTGTGCGTTCCCAGCAGCAGGACGCGGCCGTTCACCGCCTCCGGCGCGGCGACCAGGAGCTGTTCGGCGAAGCCGCCGTTGAATCCCTGCTCGACGCCGATCAGCACCCACAGAGACGGCTCGCGCCGCGCCGGCTCCGGCCGCGACGGGCTCGAGCGCATCAACGCGCGCGCCTGTGCCATCGCGGCAGCGACCGTCGAGGCATACGCGTCGACGCCGGCGATCATCGCGAGCGCCCGTTGCTCGCGCGCGGCGGCCACGCTGCGCATCGCGTTGACGACGTCGCCGAACGCCGACACCGTCGCGCGACGCGATTGCAACTCGAGTTCGCGGGGATCCACGGCGTCAGGTCCGGGCTGCAGGCGCAAGCCGCTCGGCCAGCGCGGCCGACAGCGCCTTCATGGCAGTGTCGTCGACTGCGTCGCTGCTGGCCAGTCGCGCCGCCAGCTCCGGCGCCGAGGCGAGTGCCTGCCGCAGGGTGTCGGTCACCGCGGGTATCGCCGTTGGTGAAGTCTGATCCAGCAGCCCGGCCTGAACGGCCACCACCAGCGCCACCTGCAGGGCGGGCGACTGCGGCGCCAGACGCGGCTGGGCGAGCACGCCGCGAATGCGTTGGCCGCGCGCGACCTGTGCGTGCGCCCGTGCATCGAGCTCGGTTCCGAACCGCGTGAACGCCTCGAGTTCGAGGAACTGCGCGTAGTCCAGCCGCAGCGAGCCCACCGCCTCGCGCAGCAACGGCGCCTGCGTCTTGCCACCGACGCGGCTGACGCTCAGCCCCGTGTCGACGGCCGGCAGTTGCCCGAGGTGGAATTGGCGGGCGTCGAGGACGATCTGGCCGTCGGTGATCGAAATCAGATTCGTCGGGATGTAGGCCGCCAGGTTGCCGGCCTCGGTGCGCGCGATCGGTAGCGCCGTCAGCGAGCCGCCGCCACGCTCGGGCGACAACCGAGCGGCCCGTTCGAGCAGCCGCGCGTGCACGTGGAAGATGTCGCCCGGATAGGCTTCCCGGCCGGGTGGCTGCCGCATCAGCAAGGCCAGTTCGCGATGGGTGGCCGCATGCTGGCTGAGATCATCGATCACGATCAGCGCGTGATCGCCGCGGTCGCGAAAGTACTCGGCCATCGTGAAGCCGGCGAACGGTGCCAGCCACTGCAGACCCGGCGCGTCGGCACCGGTGGCGACGACGACGATAGTGCGCTCGAGCACGCCGCCGGCACGCAGCGCGTCGATGACCGAGGCGACCGCCTCGCTCTTCTGCCCCACTGCGACATAGACGCCCACGATGTCGCCGTCACGCTGGGCCAGCAGCGCATCGAC